>JAGVXQ010000056.1 GCA_018303705.1 Candidatus Woesearchaeota archaeon | reverse complement strand
CTAAAAAACTCTCTGTCGCAATAACGGGTGATAATTCTTAAGTCGAATGCGGGTTAATAAATATAGTTTGATTGCTTTAAATTCATTCAGTTAATTTACATATTGTTAAAATCAAAAACCTATTTTTTGGAAAAAGAAAATCAATTACTTTTCCAAAAGTGTTAATGTATGTGATTAACAGAAGTTCGCCGCAGGCGAATTTGGGGAAATTCCGCAGAATTTGGCGGAGCCCGAGTGAGTGCAACGAACGAGCTTAAAATCGCTGTTATGTGTGAGCGCAGCGAACGCACCAGTATGACGCCGGCACCAATTATTTATGCAACTGCCATTAGATTTTTTACATTTACTTCAGAAAGTGATTCCATCGGTATTCTTTTGCTAACCTCTAAAAGTTCTATACCCAACACTTTATCATTTGCATCTAAATCTATAATTGTAAAATCATCTATCTTCTTGTTTTTAGCAAATTCTCCTTTTTGGAGTTCTATATATACTGCATCCGCTTCTTTATCATAACTTATTTCCATTTTATATCCAATATATTGTTATTACCTTTATATGTGTTCCTGTTTTCTCACAACAAACTTCTATTGTGCCTCTGCTAAGTCTCTTTTGTATAAAATATTTGTCATATTTTTTAATCTGTTTATCGGGGCTATTTATGGCGTCTAATACTTCTTCTTTAAACAATTTTCTTTTTTTAATTCTAATCTCTGCATGGTTTGTAAATATAATTCTCATCTGATTAAATTGTTTTTTAGCTTAATAATCTTTTTGTTTGGTGGTGACTGTCAACTTTGGTATTGATAAAGTATAAAAATAAGGCCTCTTTTTGAATCATAATTAATCGCTTGCATTTTGATATTGCAATTTTAATGCAAAGTAATCTATTTATGCGATTAAAGAGAGATATTTTAGCTGTTGTCTCAGCCAAAATTTAATGAAAATCAAGACGAGACTTGACAGTCACGTTTGGTGCCGAGTAATATTGGACATAACGTATGCGATTTTATGAAATTCCGCAGAATTTGGCGGAGCCCGAGTGATTGCAACGAACGAGCTTAAAATCGCTGTTATGTAGCGAGCTGCAAGCGAACGTACAGTTAGGTAGTCATATAGTTCTTCGAAAAGAAACTGAATCATATACTATCGGGACAGTTGTTCCCAATCATAAGGAGTTGAAGATAGGTACTTTAAAAGGAATATTATAATTAGCTAAAATCAAAGAAGAAGATTTTGAAAAATATATTTAAACCAAAACCCAATTGCATATAACTACTATTAAATCAATGAATTTTAATTAAACACGGAAAATTTTCGGTATCTTATCAATTAAACGTTTAAAGGCAGTATCTTTAGGGGGCAGAAAACAATCAAAGAAGCATTGGGCGAGAACTATAATGGGATATTAAGTTGTGACGGCTGGGCTTCTTATCCAAAGTGTGTTAAATTAATGCAGAGATGCTGGGCTCATTTGCTGGGGGAAGCTAAGTGGTTTGCTGAAAAACATGAAAGCCAAGCCAGAATACTGTACAACGAGCTATGCAGAATATTCAATCGCATAAGCAAAGTCGTAGTTGGCACAGCAAGGAATGTAATAACAAGAACATACAATTGGAGCATGAAGAATATGAAAGCAATCATTGCAAGATGCAAGGCTTATGCTGAACTAAGGAAGTTTGCATACAAAATTGGAAATGGGCTTGAATATTGGTTCACTTGCGTTCTGCATCCGGAGATAGAGCCGACAAATAATAGGGCAGAGAGAGTATTAAGAGAGATTGTTGAACAGAGAAAGATAAGCAGCCTATGGAATGAAAAAGGCGTTAGAATAAAAAAAACTATCATGTCATGCCTTGCAATATGGAGATTAAGAGGGCTAAACACCCTTAGTATGCTAAGGCAAACCCTTAGCAGCTAAACGGATACGGTTCGTTTCCCAAAAGTCTCTTATTGACACCAATTTAGATAACATTAACCTTACAGCTAAATAAATCCAGAATCTTTACTTGGTCTGCTTTGCCTTTATTGGCCTAAAAACCTTTGCCCCGCATTTCCTGCATTTTATCTTTTTCAGAAGTATTTTTGACATGTAAGTCCTCATCTTAGTCTTGCATTTCTTGCACACGAAAACATTGTGGTGTATCCTTGCTACTGCTTCTGGAAATTTTACCATTTTATTTTACCTGCTTTATTATCTTATCTCCAAGTATGGTCCAGTAAATAATCTGTACTCCTTCAATGACGTCGTCTTTCAGCTCCTCAGGAACCTTCAAGTCAAAAGTCTCATAAGTTTCAGTGTCCATGACATTCGCAATGTCTTCATGAACAGAAAGCACTTGCGCAGCCTTCTTCTCTATTATTGGCACTTGCACATTGTCGCTTCCAGGCAATATTTTTATTATTTTTCTCCCATCAATTATGCCTACTGCCTCTATCCTGCATTTCGCGCTTCCATGCTTTCCTGTCTTGGATTTCTCAATGGACTTAACTACGCACGCTATGTTGTCAAAGATTACGTAATTGCCTTCTTTTAAGCTGGAAGCCTGTATCTGTTTTGTGTCCATTTTATTCTTTTCCGTATAATTTTGTTTTTAAAACTATCGCTCAAAGCCCTAAAAGTCAAGAATCAGAAATGTTTATAAAGTGTCCATCTCGCCTTTCAAATATGGGCTATCTGAAATACATAAAGAATCTGTATAAAGACCCAAAGTCATCTTTAGGAGATTTGTATAAGCAGAGGCTTGTGCAATTTAGAAAAGAAAGCACTGTTACAAGGCTAGACAACCCTACAAGGATAGACAAGGCAAGGTCTCTTGGATATAAGGCAAAGAAAGGCTTTATAGCCGTAAGAGTAAGGGTAAAGCGCGGTGGAAAGATGAGGCCTCATTTCATGGGTGGAAGGAAGCCAAAGAAATCAAGAAGAAGAAAAGTAACTGAAAGGAACTACCGCTGGATCGCAGAAGAAAAGGCAGCAAGGCTTCATAATAACTGCGAGGTCCTTGGCTCATATGAAATAGCAAAAGATGGCATGCATTACTGGTTTGAAGTAATTCTTGGAGACCGTGAAATTCTAAAGGCATATCCTGGATACAAATGGATATCCACAAACCCTGGCCGAGTTTTTAGGGGCACAACATCCGCAAATAAAGCCTAAAAATTGCTATGTACAGATCAATCGCCTCTTAAATGAATTTTCCTAAATCAGTGGATGATATAAGTTTGAGTTCCTTAATCCTGTCCTAATTGGTTAAATGATCAAAAACTCTTATTTTAGCTTAACGTACAAAAATGTTGCATTTTAAAATATATATATTATAATTAAAATGCCATGCCAACCTTAACCTCAAACAGACACTTCTCTTAGAAAACTATTTTAACTCAAGATTATTTCTAAAAAGCCAAGGGCCTGTAGCATAACCTGGAAAGTGCGATTGGCTTCGGATATTTAAGAAGAAACCAATTGATTAGGGTTCAAATCCCTACAGGCTCATCAACATGGACTGCGAAAAGGCATTGAAAACAGCAAAGCACATAGAATCATTGCTTCATAAGGGCTACAGCAAGGAAAAGGTAAAGGAAGAAGTACAACCATTCTCAGAAGAATCATTCAGCATAGCAAAAGCCATGATAAAAAACAGAAGAACAGGAAAGATTCCGCAAGAGTTCATTTTCACAGAAGAAGACTTGATGTACGCAACAAACTCCCTTGTCGCAAAATACCGCGCAAAAGTACTTTCATGCAATTCAATTGTCGAAACTGGCTGTGGCATAGGAATCCAGTCCATAGAATTTTCAAGGGCATGCAAAAAGGTTATTTCGATAGACAAAGATGCAAGAAAGATAGAATATGCAAAATACAATTCCAAAATCTCAAACGCAAAAAACATAGCATTTATCTGCTCTGACGCAATCCAAGCACTCTCAAAAATTAGTTCGGCAGACATTATGTTCTGGGATCCAGAAAGGCCAAGGTCTGAAACTGAAAGAAGCCTTGGTTCCTTGAGCCCTAGTTTCAATGACTTCATGAAAAACGCAAGAAAAATAACAAAAAACATATGCATCGAGCTTCCTCCACAGATTAAATCCCAGATTCCAAAGGGCTGTGAGCTTGAATACATATCCATAAACAACCAGCTAAACAGGCTAAATGCATACTTTGGCTCATTGAAAACATGCAGCCATTCCGCAATATCATTGCCATCAGAAAACAAAATAAAAAACACTGGCAAGAAATCAAAGCCGAATGAAGTCAGCATAAAAGACTATATCTATGAGTTAGATGACTCAATAATCAAGGCAAATATTCTCCCAAACCTTTGCAGCCAGCTAAAAAGCTCAGGCATATGCAAAATAGGCAGCAAGATTTGCCTAACATCAAAAATCATGCTATCAAGCCCTTTCCTAAAAGCCTATGAAGTTCTTGGCAATCCAGTCAAAGACAATCTAACATCATTTCTCGTATCAAAAAACATTGGCAAGGTCATTCTTCATGGAAGCATAAAAGAAAATGATTATTGGAACATTAAAAACAGCATAGAAAAAGAAATAAAAGGCACAACAACAGCACATCTTTTCTTTCTCAAAGATTCTGTAATAGTTGCACTGAAACGATGACACTACTCACCCTCTCCTTCCATCATCCATTCCGGAATTCCTGCCTCCTGAAAGTCTGCTAATATGCCTGCAATATTCGCTTTAGCTACACCTGCCCCCCTTGCTAAATCACTTAAACTAAACTCCTTTTCTGGATATTTAAACAAAACCTTCATTACTCTATTCTTAGCAGTTTCTTCATATAACTTAAGGTATTTTTCATGAACAATAGGTTTTATCATAGAACATATGTTATAATATAGAACTATTTCTGTTTTTCAGCAGACGCTATCAACCATAGGTTCGAAGCCTGTCCGGCAATTAGGCATTATAGACGTGAGTTATATCTCATCATCAGGGAAGAATATATCTGCAAACTCGGTTTTTTTAAGCAGGTCTAATGTTGAGAATACATTAAGGGTATTTTGTTTTTTTAATAAATTATCATTAGACCAAATTGGAAGATCTAGTTTTAAAGCTAGAGCAAAAAAGTCAAGGTCATTAGGGTCGGGAGATATCTTT
>JAGVXQ010000050.1 GCA_018303705.1 Candidatus Woesearchaeota archaeon | reverse complement strand
AGATTGCAAGGGCAAGCTTTAGGGACAAAGAGCTGAGGGATGTTAAAATGCTTATAAAAAGTTTTGAGCCTAGCAAAAGGTATGGAACAGCATTAGTTTCAATATGTTTTGTTGATTTTATATTGCCTGTTTCTGGGGAAAGCAAGATGGCAATAAAAAGATGAAAGAAAAGATAGAGCATATTAATGTAAGAAGGGGAATGACTGTCAACGAGATAGTAATGCAAATGTCAAAGAGCGGTGTTTTTGGCGCTGGAAGAATTGCAGAAGCAGCAGACATAATGGAAGCGATGATAAAAGACAAAGACTGTAGGGTCTTTCTTGGCCAGGCTGGAGCAATGGTTCCAGGAGGAATGAAAAATATAATAATTGACATTCTGAAAAACAAATATGTTGATGTTTTTGTTACAACCGGGGCAACCTTGACCCATGATATGGTCGAGGCTCTTAAAGGGCCTTGGAAGGATTGATGATGTTGAACTAAATAGAAAGCACATTGACAGAATATATGATTCTTTCATGCCAAATGATGTTTACATAGGGCTTGAAGGATTTTTTAAGAAAAATTTTGATGAGCTTAGCAAGGCAAAGAACATTAAGGAATTCTTGTGGATAATAGGGAAGATGCTTCCTGAAAAGAATGAATCCATACTGAAAACTGCTTACAGGAACAAGATACCTATATTTTGCCCTGCGATATCTGATTCTGCAATTGGATTAATGATTTGGGGGCAAATGCTGAAGGGCAAGAAAATGATGCTTGGGCATTTCGATGACCTAAATGATATCATAGAACTATCATGGAGCAGCAAGAAGACAGGTGTTATTTATGTTGGGGGCGGTGTTCCAAAGAATTACATACAGCAGGCACTGCAGTTTTCCAAGTCAGCAAGTTATGCTGTACAAATATCAACTGACATACCACAATATGGCGGCTCTTCTGGGGCTGACTTGAAAGAGGGAATATCATGGGGAAAGCTAAGCAAGAATGCCATGTATGTGAATGTAATATGCGATGCCACTATAGCCCTGCCTTTGATATATGCTGCTGTGAAAGAAAGGTTTTAGCTGATTATTTCTTTTCCTGTATTTTTATAGCGTCAACAGGGCAGATGTTTTTTGCTTCCTCATTGCAGCCAAGAGTGTCTACATCAGATTTTTTTACTATTGCCTTGAAAGAGCCTTTTTTTTCTGCAAGGTCAAAGTTGTTGCATACTGATGTACAAGCGCCGCAGCCTATGCATTCATTTTCATCAACAGATACCTTATATTTTGCCATACAATCCGACTAGAAAATATTGGTTTATAAATTTTTTTGAAAAAGAATTTGAAGTTCTTTTGTTCAATGCACTGATGATTTTTCGTATATGATGTAATCTTCCCCTATGAATATTGTTTCTATGCGATAACCTTGCTTTTTTGAATCAATGTACATCATTTTGTCCAGCCTTTCTGAAGCTGATTTTTCTTCAAGAATTTCATGGTATCCAAGGGATGTAGAAACAGCTTTTATTGACCGATTTTTTTTCATAAATGCTTCGCGGCTTTCTTTGCTGCTAAAGTTTAAGACTATTCTGTGATGTGTTTTAAAATTGCCAAGAAGGATTTCTGCTACCTTTTCCAGCAAATCATTTTCACTGTAACTTTCAAAAAAATTTCCACATCTGTTGGATGTCATTTTGACTTGTCATCTACAATATTCGTCCATAATTTTGCAAGGTCAAGATGATGTTCATATATATGCAGGCCATCACTTGATGCATACAGAATACCTGTCTTTATCTCTGGCATGCCTGGTTTTTTTCTGTCATTGATTGAGTCTACTATGTATTCCATTAGCATAGTTAGTCCACCGAGATTTTCTGGTAGGCCGCCAATTAGATCCCATGACCTGAATATGCATTTTAAGTTTAGCCTATGGTCTTTGATTTTTAATGAAATTCCCCTGAGGCATTCAGTGCTGCCTTTTTCTGCATCACTGCATCCTTTTTCGCTCCAATCATATCTTTGCAGGCCTTCTGCACATCCTACGGTAATATAACAATGGTTTGTGCCATAACCATCTTCCAAGAAATGATTCATGCACCATTCCAGCTGATTTAATCTCGTTCCCCTCTGAACACCTTTATGTTCAAGATTAACTTCTCTTGGCATGCCTACTATCCATGAGCTGTACTTGTAATGCTCATTTGGCTCAAGCCTGCCATCCATTAGATATGTTAAAAAATATTCAGCAATTTTCTCATCGTTTGTAGAGACAGGTATACCTTGCCTAGGAATTGGAGCCAAGGGCCTTGCAGTGGGGTTCGTAACATACAAATTTGCTTCATCAAATTCTATCCTGTGCGAGCCGCTGTAGCTGCCAGAATCTATCTTGTATAACCTGCCATGCTTTAGGCACGAGACTATTGTTTTGAAATATAAGTCATCAAGTGTTGTTGCTTGTATAGAAACACTTGGGATTATAGAAACATCATTTTCAGGAAATATTTTTTTTAAATTGTCCCTTAAGTCATGGACGTTTTTTATGAATTTCTCTGCCATTGAAATCAAGAAGATAGTTTATTTATATTGATTTGTATTAGAAGATAGACATCTTACTTTCCAAAACCAGTCTGTTTTTCTACGATTCCATTTGTTGAAACCCTGCCATGCTGCCATTGGCCATTGTATAGCCTGCTGGTGCCATTTACCTCATGGAAGCTAATCTTCAATATATGCGAGCCTAGCTCTAGATTGAATGGCTTGCTGTGATAATTAAAGGCTCCAACAATCAATGGACCCTTATACCCTGGAGATGTTGTTGAGTAAGTTAGCTTTATACCTGCCCTTTGCAATGTTGTCCTGGGAGCAAGCTGAGGAAACAAATCTTCTGGGGTGTTCAATGACTCGATTGTTTTTAGCAAGTAATAGGTGTTTGGCATAATCTGTACCATGTTGCCTTCTTTGCCATCATATTTTGCGACTAGCACTTCTTTGGGAAGTTTTCTCTTTGCTATGTACAATGAGTATTCTTCATCAGGATTTAACTTGTATACTTCACCAACCCTTAATTCTAGCTCAACGCCTTCTGGCTCCTTTTCAGAAAGGTTTTCAATTAACTTATTCTTATCAACCAGTTCCAGAACTTTGTCTATGCCAAGAACCATTTTTTAACCACAATTCCCTTCGCTCCAGCCACATTTCTTGCATTTTGGGCTGTGACAGCCTGCTTCAAAATAATATTCTGTGCTTCCACAATCACATTTGAAATCTGCATTGCTATCTGCTGTGTTTACTTGAAGTACATTATCTTTGTTTTTAGCTACACGACCATTAGACAATATTCTTCTTTTTTCTTCTGCGTCGATAACAAGCTCTAGGTCCGCTTTTCTAACAAGGTTAATTAGAGCATTGTTATTTGCTGAATCGTAGCCTACAATACCATGCTTTAACAAATGATATTCCATTGTAACGCCAACTGCATGATGCTTTGACTTGATTCTTAGTTGGCCTAAACCTTCTTCATCATTTGAAGAAGCTGACTTCCATCTTCTTGTAATCTCTGCATAATCCGGATTTGGCGCCTTTAACATCTCGCTCCTGTCCATGCCTTCTTGCTGGAAGTCGACTGTTGTTTCCTCTCCAAGAGGTGCTCGGTCTTGGAAAATTTCATTTGGAACCAGATAGGCTTTGTTGGTTTTCCTATCTACGTGAAGCTTATCTGTTATTGTTATATGCAAACTGTCTTTGTTTAGCTCCCTTCTTACCTTGTATTTACTGGCAGAGTCTGATTCATGAACTATTTTTGGTAATTTCACTTCCTCTACAACAAGGTCTGCTAAATTTTTACCTTTTGTTAGGACTTGATTGTCCTTAGAGCCATCTCTGTAGATAGTTATGCCTTTGCAACCCATTTTGTAGGCATACATGTATATGGCAGCAATTTCTTCAACAGACGTTTCATTACCTAGATTTATTGTCTTGCTAACTGCATTGTCTACATGATTTTGGAATATTTGTTGCATTCCTATATGCTGGTCTGGTGATATTTCATGTGCTGTCATAAAAATTGCTTTTGTTTTTGGGTCTATGCTGCCTATGCTTTGTATGCTGCTTTTTTTTTCAATTTCAGCCATTAATTCTTCAAGGTTTGTTTCCGGCCTGCAACCACCATTCCTTAATCTGTTATCTAATATGTTATTAGTATAATGCAATACTCTGCCATCCATACAGTTTTTTGTGAATACCAGGCCAAACAATGGCTCGATGCCACTTGAAACACCAGCTATCATAGATATTGTACCTGTTGGCGCTATGGTAGTTACTGCTGCGTTTCTGTATAGATTGCCTTTTTTGCTTGGATCACAAAATTCAGAGTCTGGATCATATATGCTGCCTTTCCATTGAGGGAATACTCCGCGAACTTTTCCAAGATGTTCTGATTCATTTTTTGCTGTTTCATCTATGAAACTCATTATTTTTGCACCAAGTTCTGATGCTTCCTTGCTTTCGTATGGAATGCCAAGCATGCATAGCATATCTGCAAATCCCATTACACCTAAGCCAATCTTGCGGTTGCCTTTTGTGGCCATATATATTTTCTTTGTTGGATACTTGCTCTTATCTATGACATTATCCAGAAAATGCACTCCAGTTCTTGTAAGATACTCTATTTTATTGAAATTTATATTGCCATTATCTGTTATGCATCCTGCTAAGTTAATGCTGCCAAGATTGCATGACTCATAAGGGAGTAATGGCTGTTCCCCGCAGTTATGTACAATTATCCCATTTGCTATGAATGAATGTGTTGATGGTTCTGTTAAGTCGAATACGTCTTCAATGCTATATTCCTCTATAGAGAATACACTATCTGTAAAATCTGTATGATAATAAGAAGCATTCTTTAATTCGGTTATTTCATTAGAATGCATATCATAAATGAAGCCTATTTCTTTTAGGAATAATGGCAGCATGTCTTTATTTATTTGTAGTTCATACGATTTACCATCACTTTGATAAAGCTTCAGTTCACCTTTAAGATTTTTATAGCTAAATACGATTCTTTTACTTCTATGCCTTTCGTAAATATGGCTTTTTATCCCGAAATTTAATAGCAAAATTTGGACCTCTTTCAATAATTTATTAGATTTTGAAGTTAACCGTATGTACCTAGTTTTGTTTTTTGTAATATTTATAGTACCATTAGAACTAAATAATGCTTGTAAGAATCCCTTAACAGCATATTCTGGTGCTGTAAGAATACTTGTTGGGACTGATTTTTCAGCAGCCTTGGCAGATTTTACACCTAAAGATTCCAAGAAGCTTATAATTTAATCTCTTTTATATCCTTACCATAAATCTCATTGAACGTTTTTTTAATGATTTTTAAATATTTAATTGTGTTGCTGCCAAAAATAAAGCCTGCTCTGCAATTTTTGCCTTTGTTTATGAACCAACCGTCTCCAATTAACCAGCCCAACATTATACCTAATCCTTTCGTCCATTTTTTATCTGAAAAAGGCAATGTTACATTTTGGTTAAATAAGGACTTTTCTGATTGTATAATTACTTTATCTGCTATCTTTATATCTTTTAGTTGTTTCCATCCATTGCTGGCCAATATCTTATGGTTAGACGTAGCTATAACTTCATAACCTGATTCTGTTATTAATTTGTAAGTTTGCTTTGTGCCTGTCTTAAAAGCACCTTTTATTTTTCTTATAATTAAGCTTCTCTGTATTATCCCATTTGAGCTAGATAGTTCTATGTTTGTAAGTATTTCAATTTCTTTCCCTATAAGGCTGTCAATTCTTTCTAAACCTTTTGATGTTGCAACCAAAGTACTACCTATTACACAGGGATTTGTTGATTCTATCTTACTTATATGAGGTGTTGGATTGTCTTTATTCATACGATCAAGGAATATCAGTCCTGGACAGCCAGTTGCATGTGCACATTCTGCAATGTACATGAACAAGGCTTTTGCTTCTATTAGGACCTCATTATTTTTACCAATTTTGCCGACAACTTGGTTGTTGTAATAATTGATTACCAGATTGCTGTCTTCGCTTAAGACAAGGGAAGGAGCCATTTCTTTAAGTATGCGCTCGTATTCAGTTCTTTCACGTTCTTGCTGTTCTGTTAGTTCGCCATCAAATTTTTTCTGCTTGAATAAGCTATGTGCCTTGTATATTCTCTCTTCGAGAGGCATTGTTGCCTGGTTCTTTGGATTTATTAGTGAAAAATAACCATTTGTTTCTACTGCTTTCATGAATGTGGAATCAATACCTATTGAAAGATTGAAATTCTGTAGTGTGCCTTTTGTTTTCTCATGTATAAATTCGAAAATGTCTGGATGCCAGTATTCAAGTATACCCATATTGGCTCCACGCCTAAATCCACCCTGGTTTATTGCATCTGTAGATGAATCAAGGGATTTTATGAACGGTATTGGGCCTGATGATGAGCCGAAAGTGGTGCAAATATTGTCTGATTTGGGCCTTAGCCTTGAAAAATTAAAGCCGGTGCCACCCCCACTTTTGTGTATCATTGCCATGTAACGGTTTGCGTCATAAATCCCATTGCCTTGCTTTTCTGGATCCTCACCAATGTCGTCTGTAGCTATGTAGTCATCTATAGGCAATACAAAGCATGCTGACAACTGTTGAAGCTCACGGCCTGCATTGCATAATGTTGGTGTGTTCGGCAGAAATTCACGATTTAGCATAACTTCTAAGAATTGCCTTGCAGTTGGCTCGATATTTACTTTTTTATTGTATTTTAAATCTGCGCTAGCTATATTCACAGCAACTCTTGTCATTAAGTCTAAGACATTTTCAACAACTTCTTTTTTTTCATTCTTTTCGAGATATCTTGTTTCAAGAGTAAGCCTTGAATTTGGAGAAAATGTGTATATTTCACCTGTTGACGTATTTGTTATTTTGTAACCAAGAAAACCCATATTATTGGCGTCTTGTAGGTCTTCAACCTTGTAGCCTGATTTTATTTTGGATTCCAAGCCTCTTGCCTTATCTTTTTTGAAGCCAACAAATGCAGGCTCAAATGTATCATAAACAGGGTATTTTTGGGAACCACCAATATAGCCCATGCCTGTTGAGTGTTGTTTTATTTTAGAAACCATTTTTACCTCTTTTTTTACAACCCCTTTATTTAAACTTTTATAACTATACCTTCGTAGTGTTGCATCTTTTTTAAAGAATGATATGCTGTGAAATATATTTTATAATTTAAATGTAATAATAATTGTTGTTTTTCTTTTGCTGAGCATCAAGCTGCGAGTCTGGCTTGTTTATTCTTGGCCTGTGAGTCTCTTTGTCCATTCTGTAGGTTATGTCGAGGTTTTTTAGAACCCTGTTCATGCCTGTTTTCTTGTTAGTTGGGCCGAAAACATAGCCATGCAGGCCAGGAGAGCCTTCGAATACTATAATGGAATCTGCAAGATAGTCTATGAACTGTATGTCATGGTCAACAACTATTGCGCAGCAGTCCTTTCGTATGCAGAATTCCTTTATTACTTCTGCTATGTTCAAGCGATCTTCGATGTCTATGAAAGCGCTAGGCTCATCAAGAGCATATACATCAACGTCATTGCTGAGGCATGCTGCTATGTTTACCTTTTGCAATTCGCCTCCAGACAGGGTTTTTATTTCATTGTTGAGTATGCTTTTTATGTTGAGCTTTTCAAGGATGTTCTGCTTGTACCAGCCAGATTCAAAGGATTCTATTGCTATGCCCTTGAGGTAATCCTTTACAATGCCGTTCTCTGCATGCAATATCTGGGGCTTGTAGGATATCTTAATTTCTTTCAAGTCTCCTTTTGTAGGCTGCTCTATTCCAGCAAGCATCTTGAGAAATGTGCTTTTTCCAAGCCCGTTTGAGCCCATTATAGCAAGAACTTCACCTTTCTTCAATGAGCCTTGATTAGTTTTTAGCTTGAATGTTTCATAGTCTTTTTCAAGCTCTGGAAACTCGAATAATGTTTCCTGCTTGAGGTTGGACTCAACTGGCTTGCTGAATCTTATGGGATAATTTCTAAACCTTACATTGTCATCAGGAAGAAAGCCATCAAGGTATTCATTAATGCCCCGCCTTACTGACTTGTTTTGGGACACTATTCCGTATGCAGATTGCTCGCCGTAAAATATCTGGATTTCGTCTGATATATAATCTAGAGTTGCCAGGTCATGCTCGACAACCATAACACTTGAGGTTTTTCCAAGATTGTTTATTAGCTTAGCAACCTTTACCCTTTGCGTTATGTCAAGGAAAGATGCTGGCTCGTCAAAGTAATAGAAATCTGCTTTCTTTGACATGGCTGATGCTATGGCAAGCCTTTGAAGCTCGCCGCCAGAGAGGCTTTGAATGTCCCTATCTTTTATATTGTAAAGGTCAAGGTCATTAAGAAGCTTTTCTGCGGTGCCTTTTTGGTCTGTTGATTTCATGATGCTTATTACTGTGCCTTTGTAGTAAGATGGTATTAGGTCAACCCTTTGAGGCTTGTATGATATTTTTATTTCGTTGTTGTAAAGCCTTTTGAGGTATGACCCAAGAATTGTTCCAGAGAAATTTGATATAATTGAATTTTGATCAAGCTTTTTAGTGTAATCCCCAAAATTTGGCTTCAGGGCATTGCTTAATATGCTTAATGCAGTACTTTTTCCTATGCCGTTCCTTCCCAAAATCCCTATGCACTTGTTTTCCTTTGGAACTGGAAGCCTAAAAAGCTCGAAGCTGTTCATGCCATAACGGATTATCGGGCTTTCATTGAGCTTTTCTGGGAGGTTTATTATCTTTATGGCATCAAAAGGGCATTTAACGCAGATGCCACAGCCTATGCAGAGCTTTTCATCTATCACAATCTTGGTTGTCTGCTCGTTTTTGCATATGCATTCCTCTTCGTTCCTGTTGACAGGGCAAACACCCATGCACCAGTAATTCCCACATCTTTGAGGATGGCATTTTTCCCTTTCAACTATTGCTATTCTTGACATGAATGAAAATTGTTTTTTTGTTTTAATAAAGTTTTGGTAAGGTTTAAAAGAAAGCAGGTTCTAGATTGCTGCATGGCTAAATGCGAAGTGTGCAGGGAAAAGATTGGGGAAACTTTCTTGGGAAAGATCAGGGGAACTTACATAAACAAGAGAGCTGTTTGTGCTGAATGCCAAAAAAAGCATACAATACAAGAGCTGAAAGAGAGGTTAAAATAAGCCTTCGTAGCATAGTGGTTAATGCGGCTGATTCGTATGCCTAAGAAAAATCAGCAGATCGCAGGTTCAAATCCTGCCGAAGGCTATAGTGCTTTCTGCAAAATGCTTTGCGACTTGCAGTAATATATAATGTATACAAAAAATAATTAATTTCTTTTTTATTTTTTTTGAAAACTACTGTTTGACAATATATTAATTTTTAAAGTAACTCTAGATAAAAATTGCTTATGGGGAGTGGCAATCAATTAGAGAGCATAAGCAATTCAACTGAGAACTATGCTGGTGGACAGGCAGCTTATTCAACTTTAGGAGGATTGGCAGGCATTGTTTTATCCGAGACTATAATTCAAACAGGCGAGTTGTTGAAGGGGGTAAATGCAGACCCTTCGTTTAGGCTTACTTATGATTCTTTAGGGTATTTTGTGTTCTCTGGGTTTGGTTCGTTATTGTATAATTTTTTGCAGTATAATGGCAATGGAAACAAGAAAAACAGCAGGATTAGCAATATTGTTGTGGCTCTAAATGGGCTTTTGCCTTTGTCAATTTTCTTCTATAACTCTAAAAAATCAGAAGGCTTATATAAAGAACTATACTCTATCATTTTAGGATGGCTTTAGAGTTTCCGTTTTCATTTGAAGACTTGGACTTGCTGAGGGTTGCTGCAGGATTCTTTGTAATGCTCATTGTATTCGGAATATTGCAGAAATCTAAGGTCATTGGAAAGAACAAGGCGATAAACCTTTTGGTTTCATTGGCAATAGGGATTTATGTTTTGCTTAATGAAAGGGTTTCTGGATTTATACTTGATTTTTCTTCAAATGCTGCTTTTTTGATAATTTTCGCGTTAGTAATAGCAGTGCTGATGGTTCTTGCGAATATATCTGCGTTGGCTATATTCATAATATTCATTATTGCTACGCTTTTTTTGGTTGGTACCTCGATATACCCATTTTACCTTGTTTTGGATTATGTGTCTGCTGACTTTTTAAAGACGGCAATAATTTTTGGGATTGTGATAGTTCTTGTACTGTTGCTTCTTGGAAAAAGAAAGTAGAAAACAAAAAACTTTATTAACATGGTATTGGCTATTTTTCTTATGCGGGGTTGCCAGAGTGATAGTAAATTGCTAAACTTAAGTTTCCAGATTTTGGAGGAGAAATCCTGTGGCTTAGTGCCTACGCAGGTTCAAACATCAGAACCGAGGTTCCGATACCTCCTGGTTTGAAAGTCCTGTGCCCCGCACTTTATTCTAATCATTGAGTTCCACTGGTCTATTTGACCGGTGGGTGAAAACCAAAAGCTATTTCTTTTTGTAAATAAACTAAAAAGCGTAGCGTTGACGCTGCGCTGCTTGAAAGATCACAATAGCGTGAGCTTTCTCATCCTTAAAAACTTTGCGTCAGGAAAAAAAATGAGAAAAGAAAACCCTGTTAGATACAGCTCTGCTGTAGGAGAAGCCTGGCTTCATGTAATGTTCAAGGTGAAATACTGCCATAAATATTGGATATCCTTGAAGTGAGAGAAGAATGCTACAGGCTTCTTCAGGAAGCAGCAGAGTATTATTCAATAAATCTTTCTGAGACAGGATTTGATTCGGATCATCTGCATTTTATAGCAGACCTTGGATTGAGAAGCAAGCCTGAGATTGCAAAATGCTTGAAGGGGTATGTTGCAAGGAAGCTGCTTGCAAAATTTCCTGATGTAAAGAAGAGATATTTTTGGGATTCAGGGCTATGGAATCCAAGCTATTATATGGTTTGAATTGATAGTTTTAGTTATTTC
>JAGVXQ010000049.1 GCA_018303705.1 Candidatus Woesearchaeota archaeon | reverse complement strand
AAAGCGCGAGATTCATAAATGCCTTGGTCGAGAGTTCAGGGCCTGATGAGGATAACATAAAAAAGCTGTATGGGTTTAGCACTGAATTTTCGTCATATGCAAAGGCGAAGGATCCAGAGTATGAGCTGCTTTATATTTACAGTAACATAGATGGGACAAGATTGTATTTTGGAAACCTTATGAACAAGAAAATAAGCGTTAAATCGCCACCTGACCCTAATGCGAAGGAAATCACAATATATGATTCTGGCAATCCACCAGCAAGGTCAGATAAACTAGATGGGTGCTATGACAAGCTAAATGCCAACATAGAGTTGGGTGGCTTTTCTGTGGCTAGCAGTGGCATTGATTATGGTGAAATAAAAAATTGCCTTGGCTACATAAGTATGATATCAGGACAAAGCATAGAGGTTTGCATAGAGCAAAGCCAATCTTCTAGGGTGTGCTATGAGTTTGCCTTGGTTAGGAATAAGGCACAGGTAATGCTAGTGACAGGAGAAAGCGAGTTTGAGCAAAGGCAGGTTTACATAGGTGGAACAGGTTTTTTGAAAGGCAAGAAAGAGGGTTAGGTTGGCAAAAAAAAACAAAAAAGGTCTAGGTGCACTTGTTACGTTTGTGCTGCTTGTAGCATTTACCATAGCATTGACATCTGCTGTTTTCATTTATGAGAAGGAAAAAGTCAAGGAACTAGTAGAGTCAAGCATAAATTTTGGGTCGGCAAGCATAGAATGCAATGACGTTGCTATAAATTACTTTGAGTGCACTAATCCTAATCCGGTTTGCCATGTGCCGATAAAAAACACGGGAAGGATATCAATAGATGCATTGGTGTTCAGAGACATGTCTGGAGGCAAGGTAGAGTATGGCATTCAAACCGGTGATTCTGCATTTTTTCCAATGAAGCCAAGGGATTGGGTAGAGCCTTGCATTGAATGCAGGGGAAAGGGCAACATAGATACAGAAAAAAGCAATGGAAAAAAAATAGAGGTGGTGCCTGTGATAAGCATATCAGGCAAGTTTTATGCCTGCGACCAAAAAGTAATAGTTCTTGACAATTTGCAGATATGCGGGTATTGCAATCCACAATAAAGGAGATGGTAATGAATTTACCATTTTGGTGTGATTAAATTATAGGAATGCGTTTGAGAAAGTTTTAAATATGAAAGGCTAAGATATATTTCATATAATAATAATTACAATTCATGTAAGGGAGGTGTTACGTTAAATGGCTAAATCAAAGAAGGGAATAAGCCCGTTGATAGCTACTGTTCTAATAATAGGTTTTACTGTTGCTCTTGCTGCAGTGATAATGACTTGGGGGACAAAGTTCACAAAGGACATTCAGGAAAGCACTTCAAGCTCTGCAAATGCAAACATGGTATGCGCACAGGATGTTACATTGACTATAAAGAATATATGCAAGGATAGTGCCAGTGGATATAAAATAATAGTTTCGAATGACGGGCGTTATGATTTAGTTGATTATAAGGTGAGGTTTTATAAGAATGAAAATGATATAACTACATTGAAAAGGAAAAGCGGTGGCGCCACAATAACTAGTTTAGAAGTAGCTAGTATCAGCACTGCTGCTGATGTTGATGGCGATGGAATTGCTGATGGCGACCTTGAGATAGGGTTTGATTATCAATTGCAGAGGGTGGAGCTAATACCAACTGTAACTGTTGGGGGTAAAAATGTTGTTTGCGCCCAAAATCTCATATCCTTTGGTGAAGCAGGATCAAATGCAGAGGGGTCTACAATAGGTCAAAGTGATTGTTAATAATATTAGTTAGGTAAAATAAAAAGGGGTGTTACGTTAAATGGATAAATCAAAGAAGGGAATAAGCCCGTTGATAGCTACTGTTCTAATAATAGGTTTTACTGTTGCCCTTGCTACAGTGATAATGACTTGGGGAACAAAGTTCACAAAAGACATTCAGGAAAGCACTTCAAGCTCTGCAAATGCAAACATGGTATGCGCACAGGATGTTACATTAAACATAGAGAAAGTATGCAAGAGAAGTGATGCGGATTTATATAAGATAGTTGTGTCAAATGAAGGGAATTATGACATAACTGATTATAGGTTTAAATTTTATAAGAATTCAAATACAGTTCAGACAATAAAAAGAGGGGATAATGCCAACACCCAGACCATAATTAAATTTGGGGTTGCTGCCATTGATACTGGGGTGAGTGGTGATGGTGGGGATTTAGAAACAGCATATTCAGATACCCTCCAGAAGGTGGAGCTAATACCAACTGTAACGCTTAAGGATGGAAGCACGTTGATATGCAGCCAGAGCGCAGCGTCTTTTGGTGATGTTGGAGCGGACATAACTGATTTATGCGAATAATGTTAGTTAAAAAGGGGGTGTTACGTTTAAATGGCTAAATCAAAGAAGGGGATAAGCCCATTGATAGCTACTGTCCTAATAATAGGGTTTACTGTTGCGCTTGCTGCAGTAATAATGACATGGGGAACAAGATTCACAAGGGATGTGCAGAAAAGCACTGCAGAATCAGCTGCAGCAAATGTCGATTGCTCCCAGGACGTCATATTGGAAATAATCGGGGTATGCAGGGACGCAAGTACTAGTGAATATCTAATAATGGTCTCAAACGAGGGTGTTGCAGAGATAAGCGACCTTTATGTCAAGATGTACAGATCAGACACTGATGTAGAATCTGACACAAGCATACGAGACCCTGTTGTACCCAAATTTGAAAGCAAGCGTATAATTACAAAGGCAATGACCACTGGCGCGGTCAAAAGGATAGAGATGATACCAAGCATAATGGTTAAGGGCAACAAGGTAACATGCTCAGCGAACATAATAGAGTTTGGAGACACTTCTGGCAATGCTTTTGGCGATTGTTAGCAGTGCTGAATTTTTCTTTTTTTAACATGAAAAAGAAAGGACAGGTATGGATTTCTGCAATATTGTACTTAGCTCTTGGAGTAATAATAATAGCCCTGATAATAGGGCTGGCAATGCCGATGGTTGGCAAGATGCGGGACAGGAACACTTACATACAGACAAAGGAAATGATGTTCAACCTGAACAAGAATGTAATTGATGTAATAAATGAAGGCCCTGGCTCAAAGAGGTATTTAAGCCCATTGAGCATAGAAAAGGGAGAGCTAATTATAGCGCCAGGAACAGATGACACAATACAATGGAAATTCAAAACCAAAAATAAGCTGATGGAAACAGGAATGGACTTTAAGGAAGGTGACTTGACATTGAGAACAGATGGAATGGAGGGCAATTACGAGCTGACAATAAAGTCAAGCTATGCAAATGCTGATATTGAGCTAAGTTCTGTTGCAGGATCATTGAGGAATCCATTTTTCGGTGTTTTTAGCATGGTGATTGAAAATAGCGGATATTCAGGCGGTGCTACAGAACCAAAGATAACAATAAAGATGCAGGCAACTTGAACAGCTTTGCACAAAAATAGGCAGGGCTAGATTGCAAAACCAAAATCAACGAAATGTTTATAAGGTTCTTAGGCAAATTTTTATCAAGAAGAAGGGGTGAATGATGGAACTGTTCAAGAAGACTGAAAAAAAGAGGCAGACGCCAGTGTATTTCTCTCTTGATTTGAAGCAGACAATATTAAACATACCTGACATGCCTGCTGACAGATCACAGCTTGATGTAACATACGACCTAGTAAAGCCATATGCTTCAGTGCACATATACTGGGACAAAGACATCAATGAACTAGTATATTCTGTGCTGGAGCCAGAGCTTGATGAGAATGAGAAAAGCACATTGGAATTGGTCGAAGAGGGGATAAGGGAATTGATAAACATAAGCTTCCTGAATGCGAACGATGAAAAGACAGTAATGGAATACCTTGAGAGGAATGTTAGAATAATACTGAATGAGTTCCACATAAGGATGGCGCAGAGCTCTTTCTTGAAGATAATGTATTACATCTGGAGGAATTTCGTTGGATTGAATGAGATTGAGATCTTGATGAGGGACTATTACATAGAGGACATTGAATGCAATGGGTTTAATACGCCGATATACATAATACACAGGAAATACAGGAACCTAAGGACAAATGTGCAGTTTAATGACCTAAAGACTTTAACTTCATTCGTTGAGAAATTAGCGCAGAAATGCGGACAGTACATATCATATGCAACGCCTTTGTTGGATGGAAGGATGCCTGACGGCAGCAGAATAAATGCTACTTACTCTTCTGACGTGGCAACAAGAGGACCAAACTTTACAATGAGAAAATTTACTTCGATTCCATGGACCCCAATAAAAATGATAGACTTCAGGACTGTGTCTCCAGAGGTTCTTTCTTACCTTTGGATATTGCTGGAGTATGGGGCTAATATCATGATAGTTGGAGCTACTGCATCAGGAAAGACATCTTTTCTTAATGCAATAGCGTTTTTCATAAACCCTTCTGCGAGAATAATAACCATTGAGGACACGAAAGAGATTAACCTTATGCATGAGAACTGGCTGCCTGCTGTTTCAAGGGCAGGCATAGGTTCTGCTAACATACTAGGGCAGAAGCATGGAGAGGTAACATTGTTTGACTTGCTTAGAGAGAGCTTTAGGCAAAGGCCTGATTATGTCATAGTAGGAGAGATAAGGGGAAAAGAGGCCTTTGTATTATTTCAAGGGGCTAGCTCTGGGCATCCAGTCATAAGCACCATGCATGCAGAGTCTGTTGAGGCATTGATAAGGAGGCTTGAAACAGAGCCAATAAACTTATCGCCAACTTTGGTAGAATCCCTTGACATAGTATGCGTATTGACACAGGCGAAGGTTGATGGCAAGCCTGTAAGAAGGCTTCAAGAGATAGTTGAGATAGTCAAGGTTGAGAAAGAGGTGGGAAAGGCTGTGACAAACACGCCTCTGGCAAGGGATCCGAGCACTGACAGGTTTTATTTCAAGACAGACAGCCATGTGTTCAACAGGATAATGATGAGGCACGGCATACCAAAAGAAAAGCTGCAAATGGAGTTTTTGTTAAGGGCAAAGCTGCTTTACAAGATGTACCAGAACAAGATATTTGAGTTTGCAGAGGTTCAGAAAATAATCAATGAGTATTACAAAACTCCGGATGAGGTCTTGAAGAAATTTGGAATAGCATAAGATGCATTTTGACAAGATAAAACAGGACGCGGAGTTGTTGGTTGAAGCAGG
>JAGVXQ010000048.1 GCA_018303705.1 Candidatus Woesearchaeota archaeon | reverse complement strand
AATAGAAAATTCTTACTTTGTAGGCACAGTAGATGATATACACATACCTAATGTCCTAGCAACAGCCAATGTAACATGCTTAAACTGCAGCTTAAAAGGCATTAATAGCACAATAACAATATCACACCCCTTAAGCAACATAACAATAAAAGAATATACTAGGATAAATGTAACAAATTCATCTGGTGCAGTGAGCTCAGCAAACGTAACAGTAAACAGTTCATTGAACGCATTTGTTTCAGGTCAGTTGACAGGAAATAACGGCTTAACTGAATGGAAAAAACTAGAATATTTCATAAAGAATTATACTGCTACAATATATTCTGTTAATTACACAATACTGGCAAAGGCAGAACACCATCTTGATGCAAATGCAACATGGAATGTAAGCCAGTTCAAGTCATACAATATAAACCTTACAATAGTATACCTGCCTGGAATATATGACATACAATACTTTAACAGCTCTTATGCAGATACTGCGAACACAAACCTGACAAAAGTGTACAAGGGCCAGAGATTAGATGTAAGGCTTATAGCAGGGGACAATGATGGCAATGACACAATAACTGATGTGGAAGCATGGTACCAGCTGCCAAACAACACATGGGTAAACCATACAGGAACAATAAGTTATGTAACAAACACTTATTTCAACTACTCAATAACAGTTCCAAACGACATAACTGGGACAATGAATTTTACATTCAACGTAACAAGCGGAGACAGCCTTGACAATACAAGAAGAGAAGAGTATGCTGCAGTTGAAATAATAAACACAAAACCAACAGCAGATGTAATATACCCTGTAAATGGCTCTTATCTGAGGAACAACACAGTAATGTTTAACATAAGCGTTGATGATCTGAACCAAGATTCATTGACAGTCTATTTCATAGCCAATACATCAGCAATAAATAAGACATACAGCAATGTATCAGGCTATAATTTGCTGAATTACACTTATACCTTTAACGATGGCCTGCAAAACTGGACAGCAAACTTAACAGATGGCATTGATACAAATACTAATGCAACAACATTCTTCATAATAGATACGGTTTTGCCAATAGTGACATACAACACAAGCACAGCAGCAAATAACACTTATACAAACAGCAGCAATGCGATAGTGAATATTTCTGTTTCAGAAAGCTACATGGATAACATGACATTTGAGCTGTTTACTGCATCTGCAATGACGAACAAGACTGTGATGGCAAATGACAACATGAACAACTACAGCATAAATTTCAGCATAGCAACAGATGGAACATATTATTACAATGCCTCGATGTATGACAGAAGCGGAAATTACAATGCTACAGACGCAAGGGCCATAGCAGTAGACAGGACAATCCCTGTTGCAACGTACAACACAAGCACAGGAGCGAACAATTCGATAGTGGACCAGAATTATATCCTTGTGAACATATCTGTTGATGAAACAAACCTTGGGAATATTACTTTCAGGTTGTACAACCAGACTGCATTGCTGAACACAACAATATACACAGGAAACAACAGGAGCATAAACTGGTCTGCGCCAAGCCTAGATGATGTTTACATATACAATGCAAGCATTTATGATCTGGCTGGAAACATAAACCAAACTGACACAAGAAGAATAAGGCTCGACAGTACATGGCCAAGTGCTTTAATAACATACCCAAGCAATGGCTCAAATATAGCATCTATAGGCGATGCTATTGTAAACTGGAGCATATCAGATGGCAATCTGGAAGTCTGTTGGTATAACCTAAATAACTATACTAACATGACATTGGACTGCAATGCCGGATATAGCAACAACCTTACATTCATAAGAGGATGGAACAACTTTACAGCATATGCAAATGACTCTGTTGGGCATGAAAACAAGTCTGTTACGGCAAGCTTCTTGATAGACAATATACCAACAGTGCCAACATTAATAATGCCTGAAAATGACACACAGAAATTGGTGAGCAATGTTACATTTTTATTCAACTCGAATGACTCTGATGGGGATGCAATAACATACAATGTGGTAATAGCAAATGACTCTGCGTTTAGCTTTGAAATAGACAACAAGTATGTATCAGCAAACAACTCATACAAAAACATTACCATGCCGCAAGGGATATTGTACTACAAAGTAAGGTCGAACGATTCGTACACAGACAGCAATTTTTCCCAGATAAACAGATTTGAATTTGTAAATGCAACTGTAACAATATACAGCCCTGCAAACATTACAGTAATATACCCTGCGCAGACAGTGAGCATATACCTGAGGGAAGATTCAAGGCAAGACTGGATAACAAACGTTACTTTAACTGTAACAGGGGATGGCGTGAACGAAGAATACCAGATGTCAAACCAGACAGCAAGCGAGAATACAACATGGAAATATAATTATGTTGTCCCAACTGATTTGGAGCCAAGCATACTTACTGTTGTTGCAAAAACTTATAATGGAACATTTGGTGATTTCAATTCGACTATAGTGCTAGTTGTAACAAGGACGCTTGGGTCATCGGTCTCTGTACCAAGAATAGTATCATTTGAAACATATCCCACGTATACAACACAGAACAGCAGCGTGAACATAAGCATTTATGCTGCAACTGATACCGTACTTACAAGCACTACAACAACGATAACACTGCCGAACGGCACAAATTATGACATGAGTTATTCTGAATATTCGAAGACAGCACTGAATTATACATACAACTATACAATAAATGCTACGGACATTGGAAACTACAGCGTTAGCACGACAATAATAGATGCAAACAGCCAACAGGCAACTGCAACAAGAAGCTTCTTTGTAACGCCAAATGTGACTGTAACAATAAGCCCGAGCAGCGTAAACAACACTATAATAAGAGATATATCTAGCAGGAGGGCAATACTCCAGGGAGCGACAGTAACTGAGGGGCTGCCAAGAGGCAAGTATGATGTTGAGTTCACAATAAATGATGCCCAAAGCATGATACTTGAAAATTCAACAATAAATGAAAGCTATACTGGATCTTTCAATTACAGCAACCTTGATGAGTCAACAGGACCGACGGACACAAGGACATTAGACAGGTTCCAGCTTGACAATAACATTGATAACAAGCAGTCTAACATAACATACAATTATACTGCCAGCTTGAGTACAATAACAAATGAGAACAACATCAAGTTTTACAAATGCTCTTCAACAAGCAATTGCTCGTGGGCTGAGGTAACAACATCAGTGGATGCAGACAGCAATATTGCTACAGGGCTCGTGACAGGATTTTCTGTTTTTTCATTGTCTGAAAGCGTTGCCACAACCACAACTACAACTACTACAACAGTTGGCGGTGGTGGAGGAGGCTCAGGCAGTGTTGGCTATTATTATGATATGAACATAATAACTCCGACGCCATTCTACCTTGGCCTGAACACAAAAGCTATAGTGCCGATAATGATAAAGAACAATGGCCAGATTGGCTTGAGCAACATCCAGATAACAGCCATTCCAAATGAAACAGGCATAACAGTCAGGCCAGAAATGGCAGCAATACCTTACTTGGATGTCAACCGCGAGCAAAGCGTTGACTTTGCCTTTGAGACATCTAATGCAACAAGGTCATACAGCATATCAATAAAAGCAGAGTCCATGAACCCGTCATTGGCAGAGCTTGCTTACGTGTACATAAACGCAGGCACTGGATCAACAACCTCAAACAAGACAATAATAATAGAGCGCATAAAGTTCGTAAAAGACCTGTTCAAGGAAAATCCAGAGTGCTTGGAGCTTAACGAGATAATAAAGCAGGCTGAAGAGTCTTTAAGCGAGGGCAGGTTGGAAAAGTCCATGGCCCTTACAGAAACCGCAATAAACGCATGCAAGGACCTGGTAACAAGCAAGGGCAAGGTGCTTAAATATCCTGTAGAGGTTTATGACAAGAAGTCTATTCTTATATTGGTATCAATTGTAATCATATTGGCTATTGCACTGATTGTATCAATATTTTTAATGATTAAAAAGAGGAAAAAAGACAGAAATAAGAGGCACAGTAATGAAAAGAAATTGTTTGCCAAGTTAGGAAGCAGATATGAAAACCATTAACTTGTTTATTGCCCTGGTTTTAATTCTGCCTGCTGCATATTCGAGCGTGGAGAATTACAATGGATACAAGCAGCTTGAGATAGACATAAATGTTTCATCTTTTGCTGACACGGTCTTGTTGGAAAATGGGGGCAGGCTTGATTTTGTGAACATCACAGCGATGTTTTATCCCAAAAATAATTACATGCAGAAGGTTGTTGCAGAGAGATATAATGCTTACCCAAAGACCGATGTGCTGAAAAGCCAGGATTCCAGGGGATTTATATGGAGAAATCCTTCTTTAGCAAGGTACAGCTTTAGCATGTATTATGATGTTAGGACAGAAAATGAGATAATAAAAGTTGACAAGAAGATAAGATTTCCATTGGAAGCATTGGGCAATGATCTTGAGAAGCATACAAAACCAACGAAATTCATAGATTTGAATGATGACATAAGAAGAAAGGCAGCTGAAATAGCTGAGGGTGATGATGATTATTACAGCGTGGCGTTTAAATTAGCAAAGTGGGTAAACCAAAACATAAATTATTCGCTTGACACGATGACAGAGAATGTTGTTGAAAAGTCCAGCTGGGTGCTTGAGCACAAGTATGGGGTTTGCGATGAACTGACCAACCTTTTCATATCGATGGCAAGGTCATTGGGAATGCCTGGTAGGTTTGTAAGCGGCATAGCATATACAAACAAGGGTTATAATTTCGGGAACCACGGGTGGGCAGAAATATATTTTCCTGGGTATGGATGGATACCGTTTGATGTAACTTATGGGCAGTATGGCTGGATAGATCCTGGTCACGTGAAGTTTTATGACTCAATTGATTCAGAGTCGCCTTCTGTCAGCTATGGCTGGAGGGCATCAAATGTCAACATGGCAACTTACAACCTTAATGTTGATGCTAACGTAAGCAGTGCGAGAGGAATCTTTGACAGTGGTGTTGAGTTTGAAATAAAGCCATTGGTTGAAAGCGCGAACTTTGGAAGCTATTTTCCATTGGAGATAAAGGCAAGGAACAAGAATAATCATTATGTTGCTGCAAGTTTCAGGGTGAGGAAAGCTCCAGGCATAGTCAATGACTCCATCTCAAGGAGCATGCTGCTAAGACCAGG
>JAGVXQ010000047.1 GCA_018303705.1 Candidatus Woesearchaeota archaeon | reverse complement strand
ATGCGAAAAAGACAGTAAAGCAAGGCACTTCAGCGTTAGGCATAGTATGCAAGGATGGCGTTTTGCTTGTAGCAGACAAAAGAATAACTGAGAAACTTATAATACCTGCTTCAGTTGAGAAGATATTCCAGGTTGATGAGCATATTGGGGTAACTGCATCAGGCATATTAAGCGATGGCAGAGTATTGATTGAAAGGGCGCAGCTGATGGCGCAGCAGCACAGAATAACTTATGATGAGCCTGTTGACGTAATAAGCCTTGTAAAAGACATTTGCGATTTCAAGCAGTTTTACACCCAGGTTGGAGGGGCAAGGCCTTTTGGAGTTTCATTGCTTTTTGCTGGAATAACAAATGGCAAGCCTGAGATGTACATGACTGACCCAACAGGAATATTCTTTGCGTACAAGGCAACTGCAATTGGAGAGGCTGAAACTGAGCTAAAAGATTTGCTTGAAAAACAATACAGGGACAGCATGACAATAGAGGATGGCATGAAGCTGGCTGTAAGGGCGTTGAAAAAGGTTCTTGGCAAAGACTTTGACATCGAGAGAATAGATGGTGCTTACATAACAACGAAGGAATGCAAATTTATGAAAATAAGCAAGGACAAGCTGGCAAAGATAGTTTAAGATGGTAGATGTTAACAAAGCAGTTCTGGCAAGGCTAAAATCGAAAGACAAACTTTTCGAGGTTCTTGTTGACTGCGATAAGGCACTGGATTTTCGCAAAGGATTGTGCAAGATAGAAGATGTGCTTGCTGCAGACCAGATATTCAAGGATCATAGGCTTAGTGAAAAGGCTTCTGAGCATGACTTAAAGGCTGTTTTTGGAACAATTGAAACATTAAAAGTTGCTGCAGAGATAATCAAGAAAGGCGAGGTGCAGCTGACAACAGAGCATAGAAAAAGATTGCTAGATGAAAAAAGAAAGCAGATAGTAAACATGATACACAGGAATGCGATAAACCCACAAACCGGACATGTGCATCCACCTCAAAGGATAGAGGCAGCAATAAGCGATGCTCGCGTAAAGATTGATGAGTTCAAGGATGCTGAAGACCAGATTCAAAATATAATAAAAGCAATTAGCGGGATATTGCCGATAAAGATTGAGACAAGAACACTTGACATAATAATACCTGCACAGTTTGCAGTAAAATCATTTCATATACTAAAAACACATGGCAAGATAATTTCAGAACAATGGAAGACTGATGGCTCATTGCTTGCAAGCCTGGAAATACCTGCAGGGCTGCAAGAAGATCTTGAGAATGAGCTAAACAAGGTGAGCCATGGAAATGTTGAGATAAGGATTACAAGCAAGAGGTAAAAATGGGATTAATGATAGAAGACAAGCAATTCGTGATTCCTGGGCAAAGGCTTGCAGAAGGCATGGATTATCTGCCTGCTAATGGAACTTACAGGGAAGAAGACAACATATATTCAGCACAGCTCGGCATCGTTAATGTAGTTGGAAGGCTTGTGAAGGTAATAAGCCTAAGTGGAAGGTACATACCTAAAACTGGAGATACTGTAATAGGAAAGATAACAAACATAGGATTCAATGGATGGATGGTTGACATTAACTATGCATATGAATCAGCATTGTCATTGAAAGAAGCAACATCTGATTTCATAGAGAGAGGCGCTGATTTAACGAAATACTTTGATTTTGGAGAGATAATCGTGGCTAATGTAATAAACGTGACAAAATCCAAGGCAATAGACCTGTCAATGAAAGGACCAGGGCTTAGAAAGCTTAAAGGAGGAAAACTTATAGAAGTAACTTCATCAAAGGTCCCTAGAATAATAGGAAAGCAAGGAAGCATGATAACGTTGATAAAGAATGCCACGAACTGCAAGATAATTATTGGGCAAAATGGCTGGGTATGGATTCTTGGGGATGACCTGAATGATGAGATGCTTGCAGCGGCCGCAATACTAAAGATAGAGCAGGAGGCGCACACATCCGGATTAACCGACAAAATAAGCGCTTTCCTGAAGGAAAATTCAAAATGACACAATACTCAAAAAGGTTTGATGGCAGGAAGGCTGATGAATTAAGGCCAATGGAAGCCATGGTTGGAGTAATAAAAAGGGCTGATGGAAGCGCGATGTTCAAGATAGGAAAGACTGTTGCATTTGCAGCTGTTTATGGGCCAAGGGCATTGCACCCAACATATATGAGGAATCCTGAAAAGGGAATTTTAAGGTGCAATTACAACATGATGGCGTTTGCCGGCTCTGGAGACAGAGTGAAACCTGGGCCTAACAGAAGGTCAAAAGAGATATCGCTTGTAACTAAAAAGGCCCTTGCATCTGTGCTTGACCTATCAGAGTTTCCAAATACAGTAATAGATGTCTTCATAGAGTTTCCGCAGACTGATGCTGGAACTAGATGCGCAGGCATAACTGCTGCAGTAATGGCTTTGGCTGATGCAGGCTTGATAATAAAGGACATGGTTTCTGCGCTTTCTGTTGGATTGGTTGGAGACAGTGTGGTTGTTGACTTATGCAAGGAGGAGGAAGATTTTGAGGGCGGAGCTGTTGACATACCGGTAGCAATAACAAACAAGGACAGCAAGATAACACTGCTGCAGCTTGATGGTCTGATAAAGAAAGAGCAGCTGTTCAGGGCTTTAGACTTGGGAAAGGAAGCAGCAAAAAAGATACACGAAGTCCAGAAAAAGGCTTTGCTCGAAAAATTCACGCAAAATGGTATCTGAATTAAAATTATACGTTGAGTCTTTGCTTAACAAAGGCAAGAGAACTGACTTAAGAAGATTTGATGAGTATAGGGAGCCGATAACAATAGAATATGGTGTATCATCCAAATCTGCAGAGGGATCTGCAAGAGTTACGCTAGGAGAAACTATTGTAATAGCTGGAGTAAAGCTTGGAGTTGACAAGCCTTATCCTGACAATCCTGATGAAGGCACCATAATAGTAAACTCTGAGTTGTTGCCGTTGAGCTCGCCTGATTTTGAGGCAGGGCCTCCTGATGTCAATGCAATAGAGCTTTCAAGAATAGTTGATCGGGCTATAAGGGAAAGCAAGGCTCTTGACTTCAAGAAGCTGTGCATAAAAAGAGGGGAAAAATGCTGGATAGTGTTCATAGACATTTATTCGATAAACGATGCTGGAAACTTGTTTGATGCAGCAAACCTTGCGGCTTTAGCAGCTTTGAAAGACGCAAGATTTCCCAAATATGACACTGAAACCGGGACTGTCAAGTATGATGAAAGGACTGAGAAACACATTGAGCTTGAAAAAATGCCTATATCCTGCACAATACTGAAAATTGGGAAAAACTTCATATTTGACCCAACGATAGATGAGGAGAATTCAATGGATGCGAGGCTTACGGTTGCCACTGCTGACAATGACACAATATGCGCTATGCAAAAGGGCGGTGAAACCCCATTGTCAATAGACGAGATTAAAACCATGGTTGACATGGCTCTTAATAAGAGGGAGGAATTATTGCAACACTTAAAATGAAATTCACCAAATATGAAAAGGCAAGAATAGTAGGGGCAAGGGCATTGCAGATAGCCATGGGTGCCCCGCTGCTTTTAAAACTAAAGGAAGAAGATTATGAAAGCATGCATTACAATCCAATAGAGATAGCAAAGCTTGAATTCGACAAAGGTGTTATACCAATAACAATAAGAAGGCCTCTGCCGAAAAAGACATGATTCTTGCATATGATGGGATAATCCAATTAAAGAAAGATTGATATGGCTCATAACTCAAAAGCCTTATTTTCTCTGAACCTGGGAGCTTCACTCCTATAAACTTTTCAGTTTCTTGACTAGCTCATTATAAACTGATTTTTTCTTCTCTCTTGTCAAAGAAAATAGTTCTTTCTCAACCATCATTTTAGAAATTGTAAATATATAATTTAATAATGCTCTCTTTGACAGCGCCTTCCTTTACAGTAAGAGGAATACCTTTCATCTCTAAATTGCTGGTGATTCCTGCAACAACAATATTGTCTAACTCTTCAAATAATACCAAAACATGCTGGGTTTTGATCTCAAAAGTGTCTGTAAACTGAACTTTAGCCAAGAGAACGTCGCCTGATTTATACATTTTCCCAGACCTCATCCTCTTTGTTATCCCACAATTCCCTCATTTCGGCTTGTTGAATTTTATGTAAAAACTCATCATACTGGTTTATCTTCTTGACATTTTTGTATAATTCGACCATGTTCTTTATCAACTCATTGTAAGTCTGCCTAGGGTACTCTCTTGCTTCTTTCAGTGAATTAACAATAGTCTTATTGAGTTGTATGTTTGACAACTGTCAAACTTAGGCAGTAAACATTATAAATATAAAGCATATTTTACAATGCTATGATCTTAAAAGAGGTTTCTGCAAGAAAGATAAAAACATGCACAGGAAAATATACAATAGAAGCAACTGTAAACAAAAAATACAAGGCTTCTGTACCGCTTGGAACTTCAACAGGAAAAAATGAAATAAGGCCCTTTCCAAGGCAAGGCATAGATTTCTGCATAGAATACATAAATAAGTCAAAATCTTTGGCAGGATTGCATTTTGATAAATTTGATGACCTGAAGCAGCTTGAAGAAGAGCACAAGATGATCATTGGCAATTCGATGCTGGCAATTGAGTTTGCTATATTGAAGGCAATGTCAAACAATGAAATATTCAGATTATTAAATTCTCATGCTGACATGATGCCCATACCTCTGGGAAATGCAATTGGCGGCGGGGCACATTTCAAGGGAAATGCTGCTGACTTTCAGGAGTTTTTGCTTGTTCCCGAATCAAAAAGCTTCTCTGAAAATGCCTTTGCAAATGAGTATATACATAGGCAAATTGGAAGGAAATACCCGAATGCAAAAAAGACCATTGAAGGCGCTTATGCACTTGGTTTTAACAACATAAGAGCACTTGATATATTGAAAAAGATAAATGAAAAAACTTCTAGGGAGCTCGGATTCAACATAGGCATCGGGATAGATGTTGCACCAAGCTCATTTTACAAAAATGGAAGTTATAATTACAAGAGTTATTCGTACAATGAAAATAAAAAAAGGCTTAACAAGACAGAACAAATAAAATTCATAAACAAGATATCAAAGGATTATGAACTGAAATATGTTGAGGACCCGCTGCAGGAGAATGGTATGCACGAACATCAAGAGATTGAAAGCAGCAATAGGAAAAATAAATGCTGTCATAATAAAGCCAAACCAAATCGGCTCTTTGGTAAAGACGGGGGAATTAGTTGAGTTCGCAAAGGAAAACAATATAATTCCTGTAATGTCTCACCGCTCATCAGAAACAAATGATGCAACGATATCCCATCTTGCTGTTGGCTGGGAGATGCCTTACATAAAGCTTGGCATCTATGGAAAGGAACGCACATCCAAAATAAACGAGCTTCTAAAAATAGAAAAGATAATTTAATAAAGAACTTGTGAATGGCATAATTATGCTGTCCATAAGAGTTTTATTCGTTGTCACGGGTTTTGGGTATGGAGATACTGTAAGGGTAAAGGCTATCCTTGATGAGCTAAGCAAGGAGGTTAAAAATTTAAGCGCAATGTTTCTCGGATATGACCATTCATACAAGTATTTTAACAAAAAATATCCAACGTTCAGAATATCAGGGTACAATTTTCCTGACAGCGGCATGGAATTCAAGACCAACAGATTTCTTATAAAGAACTTTTATCTTCCAATAACCTGGCTTAAGGATTACATGAAGCACAAAAAAACCATAGAGAAATTTAACCCCAACATAATAATATCTGATTTCGAGCCTGTAGCAAACATAATTGCAAGAAGGCTAAAGAAGAGGTGCATATCGATATTCGGATATGACCCTGTGCTGTTTGAAAAATACAATAAAAAGAACAGCATACTAAACGTACAAGCAAAATACATAGAAGGCCTGTACAACAAGTCTGATTTGGTGATAATACCGACATTCAGGAAAAAGGATGATTACAGCAATGTAAAGTATGTAAATCCAATAGTATCAACTGGCCCTGATGACTTGCAGAGCAAGCCAGAGCTTATGAAAAAACTTAAGCTAAAAAAAGAGCCGATACTTGTAATGCTTGGTGGCTCAAACTATGGTGTTGGGCTTGCAAAGAGGATACTAAAGGAAACAGTCAATTTCAATGAAGACTTCATATTTTTTGGATCTAAAAAGAGCATAGCTGGATTCCATTTCAAGTTTGCAAAAAACTTCCTTGAATACCTTAAGGCTAGCAAAGCAGTAATAACTTTAGGAGGAAAGCTTACTTTGTCAGAGTGCCTTGTGTTCAAGAAGCCAATGCTAATATTCCCGATAAGAAACCATGTTGAGCAGGTTCTGAATGCCTATTCAGTAAGGAATGTTTCCATGCAGGGTGACTTTAAAAAAATAAAAGATTCCATAAGCATTTTCCTCAACAACCTAGAATCATTAAATGAAAAGCTTAAATTGCTTGACGTAAAGCCAACAGGTGCAAAAGAGGCGGCAAACATAATACTTGAAGAAATAACAAGGGAATGATTACTTCTGCTTTTTCAAAGATTTTGGCACGAAAACAACCCTGTTAGATGTTTTTGTTATTCTCTTGCTCAGCTTCTTGTATATGACTGCTGCAGGGGGCAGTGTTGATGTTGCATGAATTGCTGTCTTGCTCTCTATCTTGTACGAGATTAGCCTTTCATCCCCCATCAAAGATTA
>JAGVXQ010000054.1 GCA_018303705.1 Candidatus Woesearchaeota archaeon | reverse complement strand
TGAGTTTTGGTTCTTCAACCCTGTTATAGCAATAGCTGTTGAGGGTATGGTAGATTTTGGTCCTGTTAATCCAGGTTCAATGTCGCATTCTGATACGTTGACTATAACAAATAATGCAGATGAAGGTTCTGGTGTCTTATTGGATATGCAGATATCTGGCACAGACTTCTATGATTCTGGTTCAGGCGGGGCTAAATGTCCTGTAACGAATAGGCTAAGACTAAACAATCTTGGCACAGCTCCGATATATGACAATGAAGGTGCAACAAACCCTGCGGCAGCATATGTTAGGGCAGATCAGAGTGCATGCGATTCAATATTAGATTTTAGCTTTGATGGTGTGATAGATACTGTAGATTCAGATGACAACCTTGGTGTTGAAGGCACTACTGGCGGAGATGGCGTGGACAACCTATGCTACTTTGCAACAAATGGTGCTTACAGCACAGCAGGAGATACACAAAGAAGAGACGATGAAGGCTATGTTGGAATATCATATGACACGGGTGATGATGACAACAGAGACCCAATAATAAGCAGCATGGGTCTTGGCGATATAATAACCTTGGGTACAAAGAATTACTTTGCCGGAAATGTTTTAAGTCCTGGTGCTGACTTGTCAATAACCTTCAGGTTGCTGCTGCCAGAGCCATGCGCAGGGAACTTTGATACCGGCAGCATATTCTTCTGGGGAGAAGCCATCTAAGGAAGGAAACTTCCTTTCTTTTTTTATTTTTTTGAAAAAGTTTTACTTCCAGAATAAGGTAAAAGAAGGGATTTCATTAGATATTATAAAAAGCATATATAATTTGTCAATAATGTTTATATAGGCAGATAAACTAGCAAATGAGGTTAAAAAGAAAAAAGGGTGATTCTGTTTATACTGTGAGGTTATATTTTTTGGAGGCTGTGTAATGAGAATGAAGAAAGAAATGCTTTTGTTGGTTTTATTGGTTTTAATAGTTTCATTGGCTGCTTCTGCTGCAGCGTATTACAGGGATGATTACTGGGAATGCACTTCAGAGGGTGAAGCAAGCTTGGGGGATGCATATGGAAGAAGGGTTGGAGATATATGCGGAAGCGACTGCTGCAAGCTGTGCATAAGCCCTAATGTGTACCAAGATTGCTTGGGACCAGAGGCGCAACCGCCATGCCAATGCACTAATGGAAACCCAAATGATTTCCAGCCACCGACTATAACAATAGTGTCGCCGCAGCCAACTGCTTACAATGTAAATGACATTCTTATAAAAATACAGATAGATGAACCAAGCACCATAAAAAGAAAGCTTGACAGCAGTGCCTTGTATACAATGTGCTCTGGATGCAGCTCTGCACAGTACCAAGCTAATAATTTGAATGAAGGCACACACACTCTTTACGTGCAGGCGATAGACCAGAACAACAACAAGGCAAACAAGACAATAACTTTTACAATAGATACCTTAAGCCCTGTGATAAAGGAAGTAAAGCCTGCAAGCGGATCATATTTAAATAATTCATGGAATGAGTTTTCTGTAATTTATGATGAGAATAATGTGGTTTCAACAGTGTTTAAATACAAAAGCGCTGCAGAGGGCTCTTGGCATTCTGTTCCATTGGTTGGATGCCAGAGCGGAACAGACAAAAGCTGCGAAACATTGGTTAACTTGAATTCATATGCACAAGGCTCTGTTCTGAGCTATTACTTTGAGATAAGCGATGCCATGTCTACAACATCATCAGGGACAAGCCAGGCAACAATAAACAATGGGCTTGCATTGCTTCCTTTCATAATAAACAGGCCAGAGAACAATGGAATATATGGGACAAGGTATGTGCCTTTTGATTTGAGCACAGCTGATGCGTCAAGCTTCTATTATTCAACTGATGGTGTTAGGTTCAACAAGCTATGCACAAACTGCAAGAGCTATGTGAAGAACCTAACGTCAATAAAAGAAGGGGAACATGATTTGATCATAAGGAAGATTGATGCCAACGGAATTAACTATGACAGGGAAGTGCACATATTGAAGGACACGAAAAATCCGAAGATAAGGAATACATTGCCTAATAAAAATGATTACATGGGAAACGGGGCGTTTTCAGTAACTTATGACGAGAATTATTTAAGGGAAGTTGAATTGAATTATGGGCCAACTGGAAACGAGAACATTGTGAAGAGAAATGACTGCCCTGGCGGAAAGAAGATGACCTGCACTTTTAATGGCATAGACTTGAGCAGCTACAATGGGCAGCAGATATTTTATTCTTTTAAGGTAAGCGATTACGTAAGGTCTGTTGACTCTAAAAACTTGCTAATAAATGTTGATACAGCAAAGCCTGTTTTGACAGTGAACAATCCTTTAGAGGGCGGAACTTACGACAATTACGTGAATTTCAATCTTGCTTCGAATGAAATCGTTGAGATTGAGATAAGTGATAATGGCGGGACATATTCAAAGCTGTGTGGAGACTGCACAACTTATGTTAAAAGAAAGTCTTTTGGTCTTGGTGGGCATAACCTAAACATAAGGGCCACTGACTTGGCTGGAAACGTCGACCAGAAGAACGTGAACTTCATAGTCTATTAACTTTCTGGGGATCAAAAAGGGTGCCAAGCCTGCCATTATTGCCATTTATATGATAGTTTTCATTAAATAGTTAGGAGTTTTTCTGGTATCTTCCTGAGCAGATTTCCTTGATTTGAGTCTTTTCTTTTTTAAGCTCATTCATTTTAATAGCTTTCTAATATTATAGAAAGTTTTATAAATAATTAATCATATAATAAGAAAGCTAAAATGATCAAGAAAGAATTGATATACAGGGAAATATTGTTTCAGGTTATTGAGAAAAAGAACAATGCATTAACGCAGGCAGGACTATCAAAAAAATTGAAAGTTTCGCTTAGCACAGTAAACAATGCATTAAAACCACTTGACAGGATGAATGCAATTAAAATAGAGAAAATGAATTTTAAGGTCGTTGATGCAAGAAAATTGCTTTATTATTGGGCGTGTGAAAGAAAACTTGAGAAAGATGTGGTGTGGGGTGCAAGAGTAAACATGAGTGTTGTTGACATAGAGAAAGAAATGCCTGATGGTGTGGTTTTTACATCGTACTCTGCCTATAAGTTTAATTTTAATGGTGCAGAAGCAGACTATTCTGAGGTATATGTTTATGGCAATGCTGATAAAATAAAGAAAAGGTTTGCCAAGCGTGTTATAGAAGGGCCACCGAACCTTTTTGTGCTTAAAATGGCTAACGAGCCTGATTATGGAAAGACTGCAACAATAGCGAACATATTTGTTGACTTGTGGAATGCCAAAGAATGGTATGCAAGGAATTTTCTGGAAGAACTTGAGATAAAAATAAAGGAGATTGCCAGATGAACAATGACATTAATTTTTGGAATTCACTTATAACTGAAAAAAGCTGGAATATACTTCAGGACTTAAAGAAGCTTCCAGTTAAGTTCATTGTAATAGGGGGATGGGCAGCATGGCTTTGGTCAAAGCGCCAGAAATCCAAGGATATTGACATAGTTCTTTTGAACCTCTCTGATATAGATTACCTGAAAAAAAATTATGATCTAAGGAAAAATGACATGCTCAAGAAGTACGAGATAAAAATTGGGGGAATTGATGTAGACATTTATGTGCCGTATTTTTCTGAGTTGGCAATGCCTGTTGAAGATATAAGGAATTACGCTGCAAAAATAGAGGGGTTTGATGTACCTACGCCAGAAGCATTGCTCATGCTGAAGCAAATGGCAGAGCTTGAAAGAAAAGACAGCACAAAAGGCGAAAAAGACAGGATAGACATAATGTCAATGCTTGACAAGGTTGATTTTAATAAATATAACCAGCTTGCCTTAAAATACAAAAAAGATAATTTTGCTGCAAGGCTGAAAACCATATTAAACAGCTTTAGGGAATTTGACAGGCTTGGCATGAACCCAAGAGAGCTTAAGCTGTTCAAGAAGGCTATTCTTGAAAAGATGTCAAAAGCAGGATTGTGATTTATGTTTTAGCAACAGAGTTTTTGTGCAAAGCCAAGACCACACACGTTTTAAAAACATAGATAGATATGCATTTGATTGGTGAAATTGAGTTTGAAAAGAGGAATTTCATTATTGGCAATAATTTTTGTTGGCATTCTAAGAACATAGCTAAGAATGGAACAGGGTATACTTTTATGGGGCTAATTCAGAGGAACCCAATAAAAAGGAATGATTGCCCTATAGGGGGAACAGAGCTTGTCAACAGCTACAGCGAGTTTTTCAAATGGATGGATGCAAATACAAACAGATAGAAAAAATCACTACTTTTTTCTGTAACAAGAATCTTTTTTAAGCATTATCAGAAGGCATTATAATGATTAAAAGTAAATGTTAATTTACCAATAGTTGGTAAGTAAATGCTGCTTTTAATACATATTGGTAATGCAGATTAATATTGCTTATATAAGAGCCTAGTTATAATTATTGCCAACACATAGTAGTGTTAGATAATTGTACTTTAAAGTGGTGCAAATCAGCAGGTGAAAAATGAAAACCATGAACTTGAAAATTGCAATGATTTTTGTTGTTTTGATTATATCTTCTTTTTTGGCTAGCGCATTGACTGCTTCGATAGGAAATGCAAGGATGATATTGAATTATACATTGGAAAAGGACAAGGAGAATGTAATAGAAAAAACGATATTGGTAAGGAATGTAAACAATGTAAGCGTTTTGGTTAACTTAAAGCCTGATGCAGCGATTAAAGACATAACTGAGATCCCTGAGAACAATGTTACATTGGAGCCGAACAGCGACAAGGATTTCATATTTAGGATAAGGCCTACGCAACCAGGAGAGATTGAAGGAAAGATAAATGTGTTTTTTAGCGATCCTAGCGGCAAGCAGACAGGGGTTGTTTTGACATCCACAATAATAATGTACGTGCTTGGAGAGGGAACAACGATACAGCAGAACAATAATACTATCAAAAATCAGACGAATAACAACACTGCTGTTGTTGAGGATGTGCCGAAGAAGAATGCTACAGGGGTTAGAGTTTCTGTTGGAGGAAGCGGTGGCTCTGTTGTGAATGGCGAGGAAAACAAAGATGCAAATGGAGTAAGCTGGTTTTTCATATCATTCATAGTGCTGCTATCGATAATATTCCTAGCAATAATCATTGATTTTGGGCATAATTGCAATCAGCGAGGATGCATATGCAGGCAATGTTGCTTACATACTTAAGAATACAAACAATTATGATGAAAATATAGTGAATGTTCTGCAAGCTAGGGGTTTTGCAGTAGATTACATAGATGATTCATTGGCTGGATCAACGAATTTTTCACAATACAAACTATTGGTTGTGGGGGATGAGCTGTTTTTGAATCCAGACTCAATACCAGTGAATAATTATCCTAGCTTGATATTGAACTCATACCATGTTGATGATTGGGGATGGACTGACAAGATTTCAAGCTATTCGAGCAACCAGCCTTCACAAGTAATAAGCAATAACTTGACGAGCATAGCAGGATACATATCAAGAAACGTGCCGCAGGTTACTAACATATACACCTCGTGCTGCTATAGCGGAGGGATCTTGTCATTGCCATTGTATTATTTTGACAGGCTTGATTCTGCGCCAAGCTTGAAAGTGATTTCTTCAACAGTGCAGAACCAATACAATAGGGCGGTTACTTATACATTGCCAGGGTACAATTTATTAAATGGAAAAATGTCTTATGCTAGGGGATGCTTCTTTGGGGCGACTGAAAGCGATTATTGGACTGATGATGCAAGGACATTGCTTGGAAACTGCGCTGACTGGCTAGCTAACGGGGCTAAATGCTATCGAGATTGATGATGGCATTGACCAGAACTGCGTCAATGATGCGCCTGTCACTTCAGCAATACCAAATGTATCCTTTAATGAAGACATGTCAAACAGCCAACTAGACCTTGATGATTATGTTGTTGACGTTGACAATGCAAAATCACAGCTGACATGGAGCTATTCTGGAAACATAAATATTAATGTAGCAATAAACAGCGGGACTCATGCAGCAAATTTTTCTGCGGAGCAGAATTTTAATGGCCAAGAGAACATTAATTTAAGCGTAAAGGACCCTGGAGATTTGCAGTCTTCAAGGAACGTGGTTGTAAATGTGCTGCCTGTCAATGACGCACCTTTGGTAAGCGCAATAAGCAACGTTAATACTTTCGCAATGTCATTAGTGAGCATAGCTGTAAATGCATCTGACCCGGAAAATGATGCTTTGGTGTATTCAATCAACAGCACTAAATTCACGAAGAACGGAAATGTGTTTACATGGCAGACAAATGCAAATGACATAGGAAGCTACACATTCGATGCAACTGTCTCTGATGGAAGCTTGCAATCATCCAGGACGTTTGATGTTGAAATATACCCTGAAATACTAATAAATGAATTTACTACTGATCCGATGGCTGACAGGAATAATGACACATTTATAACTCCAGAGGATGAGTTCATAGAGCTTTACAATCCAGCGAACATAGGAATAACATTCTCAAACTACCAGTTTGTCATGAATGATTCAATGCAGGCTGTGCAGTATGTTTCAGGGAGCATTGCAGCAAACGGGCATTTAACTATATACAATCCAGCAGGAACATTGGATGACAATGGGCATATACTGCTTAAGAATAACTTAGGGCAGGTAATAGACAATGTTAGCTTTGGAAATTACAATGACGGGAACACTGCTGACAATGCACCCAATGGGACATCCAGCACATTAAATGATGAGTGCATCGCAAGATACCCTGACGGAACAGACAGCAACACAGACAAGAATGACTTCATAAAAAAATCATGCACGCCAAGCATAAGCAACAACTTTGACTTAATAGCGCCTGTCGTGAACTTGATAAGCCCGGAGAACAATGCTGTTGACAATGACGGAAGCGTGGTGTTTGCTTTCAATGCATCGAACAACAACCTTGAGAGCTGCTCATTGGTAATAAATGGGGAGGTAAACCAGACAAAGAATGAGTCTGGAACCTATGTAGAGGATAGCTTTTCATTGCAAGGAATCTCAGACAATTCTGTTGTGGTATGGAATGTAAAATGCAAGGACATAGACAACAATGTTGGCATGGGTGTTCAAAGAACTCTTAGTGTAATGATAAATGATGCCCCCATTATGTTTCAGATACCAAACCAAACATTAAATGAGGATACAAATGGAGAAGTTAACCTTTCACAATATGCTTCTGACCAGGAGAATGATAATTTAACATTTGAAGTCAAAAACCAGGATGCAAGCAAGGTTGGGTGCATAGTAAATGGCTCGAGCTTGGAATTGGTACCAGATGCTAATTTCAATGGGTTTTCATCATGCAGCGTTGCTGCCAGGGATGCGGCATTTGAGAGCAACACAGTAACTTTCGACATAAACGTGGCTGCTATAAATGATGCCCCTGTTTTGAGCCAGATAGAAGAACAGACTGTAAATGAAGATGCGCAAGGAACTGTAAATTTGGCTTTGTATTCATCTGATGTGGAAAATGACAGCTTAACATATGAAATAACAAGCCATGATGCAAACAAGGTTTCGTGCCTGATTAACGGTCCAATGCTTACATTAAATCCTGCCTTGAATTTCAATGGCAATGCTTCATGCTCTGTTACGGTGAAAGACTTGGCATTATACGGTGATATAATTACTTTTGACATAA
>JAGVXQ010000053.1 GCA_018303705.1 Candidatus Woesearchaeota archaeon | reverse complement strand
CGGAGAATCTTTGTCTTCTCCAACATATGCATCTCCATCCTTGTAGGTGTCAGATGCATCCTTTCCTATGATCAATGTAGCAGACCTCTGGTCTTTGTTGTCTTCATAGAAAACCTCATCATTTACTATTTCAATGCCATTAACAGTCTTTGTGCTTCCAGATGATATTGTTTCTGTAACTCCATCAACGCTAACAACTATGGCACTTGAGCTTCCCACATTGTCTAGGCTTACTTTTTTCCCCTCTACTTCAACACTGTCTCCAACCTGCATGAAGTATTCTCCGCCAACATATGCAGTAAACTTTGTACCATCATCATTTGGCACATTTGTTACCTTTAGTGTCTTACCCAGAAACTTTATTGTCAATGGATCAGTAGTAGTCGATGAGTTAATCATTATGGTGTCATCAAATATATAGTAGTACTTCAGAGAGTCCCTTACTGCTTCCAAAAAGACACCTGTTTCATAGTCATCCTCAGAACTTGTCAATGATGTTGCAACAGTCACAAACGTTTCTGTACCAGCGCTAGGAGATTGACCTGACACTAATTCCTCTTTTACATCATAGTCAGTGCTCTTGAATGTAATTGTTCCATCAAACAATGAATCAAGCTTTGTTGGTCCTATTTCCTTGTCTAAAGTTGTTGAGTTGTCATCTGCAATAGGCCAGCCAAGTGGTATGTCTTCGCTTACAATGCCACTGCCTGTGACAGTTGTGCCTGATGACTTAACACATGTCTTGCTTTCATACTGCAAATTTGCCATAATATCAACCATGCCTAAAGTGTCGCTTGCTGCAGCAATTTTTCCAACTACAAGTGCATTTGAGCTATCATACTTTCCACCTAATACGAATGGCGATGGATAGTCCTTTAAGTTTAATGCCATTGCACCACCCATTGTGGCACCCATCATAATAACACCTGTAGAAAGAGCAGCAACCTTCCTAATCACTCTTTTTGTCTTCAATACAAAATTTTCTTGCATTCTCTAAAACACCTCCGTTTTTAATAGCCTAAATCATTAGTCTAATATGATAGCCACTTACAGCTATCCAATAACCAAGGTTATCCCCTCATACTTTATAAACATTTTGGTATGGCCAAACACTAAAATTGCCCAAATAGCCAATATATAAGCATTACAGCCAATTTAGACCAATATGATGCCTTAATTTTTAAAATTGAGTAATCACTTAAGAATTAATATTATTTAAAAATGCAGATTGAAAGGCTCGGTTCAGGCCCCCTGAATAGGAATTTGTGGTATGTTATCTTGTTGTTTGATTCGCATTTCTTTACATTAAGCATATTCTCTTTGCCATTTTTAGACCATTTTATTTCGAAATCATACCCATATTTCTGTTTTCCATCATCAGCAAGTTCTATTATCTTCTTGCTTTCATCCTTAATCAGGTCCTTGCAAGGCCTTCCACAAATAACATTATTGGCTTCAAAGTCACATGAGTTTATTATGTCTTTCATGGTTTTGGTTACCTCATTGCTGCATTCAGGTGTATATTTCAGTATTGCATTAAGCATGTAATCTACCTGGACATTCTCCTTTAAGGTATTGACTGCTTCAGGCCTTAGGCTGAATGCAAGGTAAAACATTATTATGACTACAAAAAGTACAACTATTACCAATAGCCCTATTGCCTCAGTTTGCCCCCTTTTAGTTGCTTTTTTGATGATTTTTGCCATTTACCTGAATTCCTCTATTATGAACCTTCCTACCCTGTACTTGTTCTCATGAGGATAATACAACGATACTAATACAGAAACTATCTGCTTGTCCTGCGCATTAGGCTTTGCATTATCATACACCGCAAATGTCCCGCAGCCAGGATAATTGTCCTTGTCGCAAATCACATTATTCTTTTGCGGGTAGATCGCCTCTATCTTTACATTCCTATACCCAAGAATATTTGAATAGTAAGCCTTATTGCTTCTTATTACGTTTCTTGCCCCAACAGCCTTTATAGTGTCTATGCAGTAATCTTCATCATTCCCATTCTTGCTGCACTGCATTTCAGGAAGCCTCCCGAACATGCTTATCAATACAGCCCTTTCCTGTTCATTCATCTCCCTGCCCTTTTCCCCAGTATTCTTTATGAACTCCCCGTAAAATATGTATATGCCTATTGCTGTTATTATGCCTATTATTACCATTACCATGAGCAGCTCCATCATTCCAATCTGCCCTTTTCTAGAATAGCTTGCCACATTCAACACCTGCCAGGTTATTGTTGCTTTCTTTCAGCCCTTTCATGGTATTGTGCATAGACATCAGGCTGCTAGTGTCTATGCTTGTGCTGAAGCTATACCTTCCGCAATTAGGCCTTAGCTTGGTCATCATAAGCCTTTTCTCATTGTAAACACCACTAACGAGCTTTAGCCTTTCCATTGCCATCTCAAAGCCACATTCATAATTCTTGCTGTCTTCAGAGAATATTGCCCCATATAGCATGGCCTTTCCCACAAAGAACATCTGCCTGTCTCCGAAATTAACTATGCCCTTGCATTCATCATCATCATCCTTGTCCTCGCAGTTCTCTGCCTTTATGCTCTTTACTTTTGCATTTCCAGCAACAGGAGCCTGAGAATTGAAGAAAACAAACATTGAGTTTCCATGCTCCCTTATGAAGTTAGTGTCAGCAGAAGTTATCTTTTCAACATTAAACCTTTCATCTATTGCATTAGAAGGGCATGAAACAGCTGCCTGTCTTGGATTTGCATTGTTTACATTGCATGAAAGCTCATTGACAAGGTTAGAGTTTCCAACAAGGTATATCTTCATGTTTCTGGGAGTTAAATAAAAAAAATTAGCTATCCTGAATGGGTATTTCCATTCCCTTACCCATATGTTGGTGTTTCCGCTTAAAACCCCTGGTGAAAAGATGATGTGGCTGTACCTTGCGCTGTTTTCTATGTTCTGGCCATCAGTGCTTACGCTTATATATCCGCATTCAGGGAAATTCATTGCTATCTTGCTGTTTATCTCGGCATTAGTTACAAGGTTCTCAGAAGGGTTCATTGCATTGAAATAATCATTTAATGTTTCGCTCATCTCTATGGCATTTACATTCTTTATCAGCTTTGCTCCCTTTAGGCCAAAGCTTATGAAGAAGATTAGAAGCGCAATCCCTCCGATAAGCACTAGTATGTACTTGAATACATCTGACATGCCTCTCTTTCTCATCACCTTCCAAAAAAACCCTTTAGAATATAAAACTTGCCATGGACACGACACGGAAGACACAACATGCCAGTGGACAATAGCTTACATTATAATTAGGTAAAAACAAGTGGTTAGATTTGATTAAGATGAGTAAGATTTGATTAAGTAAGATCATAATGTTCAAATTTATAAGTTGTAAGAATGAGTATCCCTTTCCATTCTAATATTAGTTCTTTAAACATTTGTCTTATTTGAGTAGATATTTTTTCCAATTCATTGCTGTCTTTTGCTATTAAAACACATGTAAAATCATAATCTCCCATGGTTGCTAAAAGCTCAGTGCATCTATCATAACCCTTCATATAATTTATAAATTGTTGTCTTTTTTCCTCACTTACATTTTTTAATTTTATTTTTATATCTGCAATTAAAGGATACCCCATAATTCTTGGATTTATTAAAATCGTCGAATGAAAAACCCCTTTCTCTAACATTACCTTGATTCTTCTATGTGTTGAATCAATACTCAATCCTACTTTTTTTGCTATTTTGTTCAATTGCTCTCTTCCATTTTCTTGTAACACCATAAGGATTTTTTTATCCTTTTCATCAACCGTCCTTGAACTAAGTTTCTGTTTCACTGGCATATTCTTAATAATTAAGACATACTTATAAAACTATCGATTTATTAAGGTATTTCCACACAAACATTTATTAATGTAAGATGTTATACTTATTTACAACTAAATAATAATAAAAATAATAAAAAATGGTAGACACAATTAAGGAAAAGGCAGAAGAGTATACTACTCAGTTGTTTAGACTTGCCAATGCTGGTGAGGTAAATTGGGAAGCCAGAAGAAGATTAGATATAGGGGGGGTCAGAGATGATGTTATTCCTGCAATTTTGGATTTTTCTGAAAAGGCAATAAAGCGGGCAACCTATCAGAAAGGTAAAACTCAAAAAATGAAGGCAATTATAGGAGTTTCTGGGGGCTTGGATTCTGTTGTTGCATCTCATATTGTGGCAGAGTCTATGCACCAAAGTTTGGAAAGTGGCACGACAAATAACACTAGTTTGGCAATTGTTAATTTTGAAGGTCTTGAAGATTCTCCAGTACAGGGCGTTGTAGAAGATCTTAAAAAAAGGTATGGCCACCTAAACATAAAATATATTCAACAAGATATTAAACCTGCATTAGAAACTCTCAGAGAAAATACAGATGGGTTAGTAAGACAAATTGAGGAAAGAAGTCCCATAGGATATAATGGTGAATTAATTACAAGGGCTATCTACTCAGTATTAAATGAGACTTCTGTAAGAACAAATCATGCAACCATAGATACAACGAATGGGACAGAATTTATTTTGGGGGAGTTTAGTGTTGGTTTAGGATATGATGTTGTACTTTTATCAGATTTATACAAAAGCACAATATATACACTTGGAGAAATTTTGGGAGTTCCAAAATCTGTATTAGAAATTAACCCTAGGAATTCTGCATTTAGCCACACAACAAAGCCACAATTATATTTTGGAGATTTGCCTGAAGGAGTTACACCAAGACATATGTACGAAGTTCTTGATGTTGTTTTATACTGGTTATATGAACAAAAAAGAAAACCCGAAGAGGTTTCAGAATACCTAGGCCATAGTTTAGACTTTGTGAAAAATGTTAAAAGAAGAATTAAAAATCAAGAACCTAGACAGAAACCACCAGTTTTTTGTACTCAAACAAGGGGAAGAAGATTTCCAAATAAAACAAAAATGACCGATATAGATGTTAAAAGAAAAACTAAAGATGAAATGTTGGGAGGTAATTTTAGAAAATGAAAAAGGATATAAAACCAATAAAACAAGAAACAGAATTTGGATGTTTATCTGCTTGTTATAGAATGATTAGGGCTTATTTTGAAGATGGAGTTTACGAAAAAGAAGATGAAACTCAATTAACATCAAAAGCCTTTTCTAGTGAAACAGGATTTAATGAACATTTTTATCTCAAAAAGCTTTCTTCCTCTGGGTATAAAATAAAAGTTATAGT
>JAGVXQ010000052.1:5287-7695 GCA_018303705.1 Candidatus Woesearchaeota archaeon | reverse complement strand
CTTGTATGATGTCCTATTATTGCAAGCATTTCCCTTATTTCAGCTTCACGCGCCTTGTATTCACTTTCAGTTAAGTTTTCCTTTAACTCAGTCAACTTTCTTAGCCTTGTTTCTAGTCTTCCCTTATTATCAGCATACAGCCTAGCTGAATCATCTTTCATTTCATCAAAAGTTCTTAATACCATGGTAAGTATCCTTAAAATTTCATTTATAAAACTTTCCATTATGTTATTACTAACAAGTAAATATAAATTAATAGGACATTGTGCAATAATAATTTTTTAAAGAATAAAAAGAAAGTTTTAAAAGGTCTCGTTCAAAAAATGAGTTTTAAACATGGCAGAAGAAAAGATGATTGACAAAGTAGTAAGGCTGATGAAGCAGCCCGAAAAAATCAGAAATATAGCAATCTGCGCTCATATTGACCATGGCAAGTGCATAAGCGGAAACTCTAGGCTTATTTTAAATGATGGTAAAATTGTAACAGCTGTAGACATGTTTAAACTAGCGCAAAATGAGGGCACCAAATTTGAAGAGAGAGACGATTATATAACTTATGATGTCAGAGATTTAAACCTAAAAATCCCATCAATAAACAAAGAAACGGGCAAAATAGAAGTAAAAAAGATTGATTTTGCTTGGAAGTTAATTGGTGGGGAGATGATTAAAATAAAACTAAGAAATGGTTTTAATATTTCAACAACGCCAGAACATAAATACATTGTGCTTGAAAACGCAGATATTGTTGAAAAGAGAGCAGAAGATATTAAACTTGGGGACAGGATAGTATGCCCTCGAAGAACAAATGTTGAAACCGAAATCAATGTTAAAGAAGAAATATTGCTAATGTTATCAAAGAAAAGGATTTACGCTAGGTTAAATGAAGAGTTTGCTAATAATTTGAAATCTATTCTGCTAGAAAAAGGCATAAAAAATGCCCATAAAATCTTAAACATAGATTTGAGATACCATTCCTTTACTTGTGGTATTAGAAAAAAAAGGTATTTGATAAAACATCTTATAGAAATTGCCAAGATGTTTGACATTGGCATCAAAGAATTGTATGATAATGTTAGTGCAATATCTTTCAGAACAGGCGGTTGGCGAGGAAAAAGCGCCAATTCGATGAGTTTGCCAAGAAACTTCGAGGAATTCTATTATTTAGCAGGACTTTTAATCGGTGATGGGACAAACAAAAAATTTGTAGTTGGCAAGAAAGAATTGGGCCATAAGTTCACTAATATATGCAAGGAACTTGGCATCAACGTTACTTTTAGAAATTACCCGGGCAAAACACCTGAAATAGTTACTAACCAAACCTTATTTGAGGTTATGAATTCTTTATTCGATTATCCGGTTAAAAACAAAAGCCATACTGTCAAGATATCTGAATTTTTGCTGAATTCGCCAAAAAAATATTCTTCTAAATTGCTAAGAGGTTACTTTGATACAGGCGGCTCTGTTGAAAAAAGCAGGAGAGCTATAACAATAAGTTCTGCTAGCAACGACATGATTAATGATTTGAGCCTGTTCTTATTAAGATTTGGCTGCATACCTATAATAGAAAAAGACAATACAATATCAATAAGTGGTTATTCCCTGATTAATTATATCGATGAGATAGGATTTGGCTTGGAAGAAAAATCAATAAAAGCCCATGCTTTAGCAGAGAGAATGCAGGGCAGCCATGTATCTGATTTCATAAATATGCCAATTATGCAAAATGGTTTGATTACATTGCAAAAAAGTTTTAATACACACAATCAAAAAAAATTAATTAGATTCTGCAGAGCAAATGATATGCCCATAGAAAAATTAAATAAACTCTTGAATGGAGACTTAGCATTTATAGAAGTTAAGTCTTTGGAAACAACAAAAGAAGACTTTGTTTACGATTTTACTATACATGATAATCATAATTTTGTTGCCGAAGGCATGTTTATACACAATACAACTTTTAGCGATTCATTGTTAGCTGGCGCCGGCATGATATCAGAAGAAACAGCAGGCAAGCAGCTTGCTTTGGATTTCAGGGCTGATGAGCAAGCAAGGGGAATAACAATAGATTCTGCAAGCGTTTCCATGGTTCACAACATAGAGGGTGAAGAATATCTTATAAACCTGATTGACACACCAGGTCATGTTGATTTTGGCGGTGATGTTACCCGGGCTATGAGGGCTGTTGATGGCGCAATAACATTGTGTGATGCTGTGGAAGGCATAATGCCACAGACAGAAACAGTTCTAAGGCAGGCATTAAGGGAGCTTGTAAAGCCAATTCTTTTCATAAACAAAGTTGATAGACTGATACGTGAAGTCAAGATGACCCCTGAAGCAATGCAGGAGCGTTTCATAAAAATAATAACAAATGTAAACAAGTTCATTGAGTCGATTGCTCCAGAAGAATA
>JAGVXQ010000052.1:0-5229 GCA_018303705.1 Candidatus Woesearchaeota archaeon | reverse complement strand
AAGCTTTCCCTATATGAAGAAGCACAACATAACATTCAAGGACATAATTGATGCCTACAGCAATAATTCATACCAGGAATTTGCAAAAAAAGCTCCATTGCATAGTGTTGTATTGAACGCAGTTATAACACACCATCCAAACCCATTGCAGGCTCAAAAATACAGAATACCGAAAATTTGGCACGGCGAACTAGAAAGCACCGAAGGAAAATCATTGACAAGTTGCGATCCAAACGGTCCAGTCGCATTCATAGTAACAAAGATAATAATTGACAAGCATGCAGGAGAAGTTGCAACAGGTCGTTTGTTCTCTGGTACAATGCAACAAGGCCAGGATGTTTACATGAACATGGCAAAAAAAGATGTAAGGATACAGCAGGTTTCTGTTTATAAGGGGGCCCAAAGGATACAGGTTGATGCTGCTCCAGCAGGAAACATCATAGGGGTTGTAGGATTGAAAAACACATATGCGGGCGAGACAGTTTCAAGCGCCAAAATGGAGCCTTTTGAAGCAATAAAACACATATTCGAGCCAGTTGTTACAAAATCAATAGAAGCAAAGTCAGCTGCAGACCTTCCAAAGCTTGTTGAAGTGCTGAAACAAGTAGGAAAGGAAGATCCTTCAATAAGCATAAAGATAAACGAAGAAACAGGGGAGAATTTAATATCAGGCATGGGTGAGCTTCATCTGGAAATTATAGAGAACAGGATAAAGACAGAAAAAGGCCTTAATATCATAACAGGCCAGCCAATTGTTGTTTACAGGGAAAGCATACAAAAGCCATCACTTGAAGCAGAAGGAAAATCCCCGAACAAGCACAACAAGTTCTATTTTGTAATTGAGCCTCTTGAAGAGGAAATTTATCAGATGATAAAATCAGGGGACATTTCAGAAGGCAGGGTTAAGAAAAAAGAAACAGAGGAATTCAAGAAGATAGAGACACTTGGAATTTCAATGAAAGAAGCAAAAAAGATAAGGGACATTTACGGCGGAAATATGTTTATTGATGGTACAAAGGGAATTGTCCAGATAAACGAGGTAATTGAGCTTGTTCTTGATGGTTTTGAACAAGTAATGGATACAGGCGTTCTTGCAAAGGAGCCATGCACCAAGATGAAAGTAAGGCTTGTTGACATGAAGCTTCACGAGGATGCCATACACAGGGGTCCTGCACAAGTGTACCCTGCAGTAAGGGACGGTATAAGGGCAGCAGTATCTACATCAAAGCCTATGCTTTACGAGCCTGTCCAGATATTGCAGATAGACGCACCAGCTTCTTATTTGGGTGATGTTTCAAAGCTGATACAGAATAAGAGGGGCCAGCTTCTTGAAGTGAACCAAGAAGGCGAGCACATGACATTGAAATGCAAGCTTCCAGTAGCAGAGATGTTCGGCATGTCAAATGACCTAAGGTCAGCAACAGGCGGAAGAGGAAATTTCTTTGTTATAGATCAAATCTATGAGAAGCTTCCTGAACTTCTGCAAGATAAAGTTAAGAAGCAGATACGCGACAGAAAAGGCTTGAAGGAAGAAGAGTAATCAAAATTTTTCTAAAAAAACACCGGCCATAGAAAGCTTTATAAATATTAATTTGACCCTAAGCTGTTATCAAAATTATATACTTTTTACTTGGAGGTTAATGAAATATGGCTAAGGAAAAACCACATTTGAATGTAGTGTTTGTAGGTCATGTAGACCATGGAAAGTCAACCACAGTTGGAAGGCTTTTGTTTGATGCCGGCGTTATAAATGAGCAGGCTATGAGAAAACTTAAGGAAAAGGCTCAAGAGCTTGGAAAATCAGGATTTGAATTCGCTTTCATAATGGATGAGCTTAAAGAGGAAAGAGAAAGAGGCGTTACAATAGACATAAGCCATAAGAAATTCGTAACTAACAAGTTTGAATACACGATTATAGATGCACCAGGGCACAAGGATTTTGTAAAGAACATGATTACTGGAGCAAGCCAGGCAGACATAGGATTCTTGGTTGTTGCTGCAGGAGAGGGAATTAAAGAGCAGACAAAAGAGCATGCATGGCTTTGCAGAACTATGGGCATTGGCCAGATTGGTGTTTTAGTAAACAAGATGGATAGTGTAGATTATGATGAATCCAAATTCAACAAGGTAAAGGATGAGGTTTCGCAATTGCTGAAGGCAGTTGGCTATAAGATGGACAATGTTCAATTCATACCAATAGCAGCATTGCACGGAGATAACGTTGTGAAGAAATCTGACAAGACTTCTTGGTATAAAGGCCCAACAGTTCTTGAGCAGCTTGATGTTTTCAAGGAGCCTGAAAAGCCTACAAATCTTCCATTGAGATTGCCAATACAGGATGTATTCAACATAACTGGCATTGGAGTAGTTCCTGTTGGCAAAGTTGAAACTGGCATAATGAAAGTCGGAGACAAGATAATAGTTGTTCCTGCCAGGGAAGGTGCAGGCGTTATCGGAGAAGTAAAAACAATAGAAATGCATCACGAGCAGATTAATCAAGCTGAGCCAGGGGACAATGTTGGCTTTAATGTTAGGGGCATAAACAAGAAGGACATTGCAAGAGGCGATGTTCTTGGACATGTAGACAATCCGCCAACAATTGTAAAGGAATTCACAGCACAGATTGTTGTTTTGAATCATCCGACTGTTGTCACTGTAGGCTATACGCCGGTATTCCACATACATACAGCCCAGATAGCATGCCAGATAACAGCAATTGAGAAGAAGCTAGATCCAGCAACAAACCAAGTGCTGCAGGAAAACCCTGATTTCATAAAGAATGGGGATTCTGCAATAGTCAAGATAAAGCCAACAAAGCCATTGGTAATTGAAAGGCAAAAAGACATTCCTCACATGGCAAGGTTTGCAATAAGGGACGCTGGTTCTACTGTTGCAGTTGGCATATGCATAGACTATGTGAAGAAGTAATTTCTTCTTTTATTTTTTGTTTTTAAATTAAAAAGGCGTTGTGAGGTATAAAATGGACAAGAGAGAAGCTATAATAAGGAAAATTGCAGAGTTTTATGATGACCCAAGAAAGGCCTACGAATTGCTAACAAAATATTTTTCAATTGAATATCTTGAAGGGGGAAAACTTTATGCTTTTGCTCTCGCATGTGAAATGGCCTATGCAAGGAGAAAAGAGCACGGTGTGCAGCATTCCACAGACTTGCTTAAAAACGATATAAAAGCTCTAGCAGAAGATAATACAGCATCAAGAACAAGTGATGATTCTGGAAACAAGCATATAAAGAGAAAGCCAGGCCTTGATCAAATTGAGCTCGACCATCTTGACTTCATTTACGACAATGAAGAATACACAAATAATTAAATATATTTTACCATGGCATTGAAAAAGCATACTCTGGATGAAATAGACCTTTTTTACAGTGATGATATCCTTCATGAAGTTAGTAAATCACCAGGGATGTTTGTTGAAGACTTCATGAGCGATTTGCATGAATACAATGGCAAGGAGCTCGAGTTGATAGGATTATATTCTAAAAAACAAGGCTTAAAAAGAACTGCGATGATTGTTGCCCATGGTGACTCAATTGGCGAAGAATGGAGATTTTTCTGTGGTAATAAAAGCTTCAGCACGCAGGAATGGATAAATCAAAACGATGGCAGGTATGCATTGCTCATCTTGGGATGCTGCAACCCAGGTCATCATGAAATAGAATCTAAAAAATCTGCAGTGCTAGCGCCAAACGAGGTTTATTCTCCTATAAAGCACTATTGCCTTAATGAAGTGCAAATAGAGGTTTATATTCCAGGGATAGGATACGTTGATTCTTATACAGTAGATTATGAGATTAAAAGGGTGCAAAGGGCATTAAAAAGAAAAATAAGGCAACAACAAAAATAGCAGTAAGAAATGTTTATAAACGGCTATTTTATGGTTTGAACAATGCAAAAGGCAAGGATAAACTTGGCATCTCCGAGCATAGAAAAGCTTAATGAAGTATGCGAATCTATACTTGACATAGCCAAGAAAACAAAAATAAAAATCCGCGGCCCTGTCCCTTTACCAACTAAAAGGATGAAGATAACCACAAGAAAAAGCCCTTGCGGCAATGGCAAGGCGAGTTTTGACAATTATGAGATGCGGGTCCACAAAAGGCTTATAGACCTAGGCGTTGACGAGAGGGCATTAAGGCTTATAATGAGAGTCCCATTGCCAGAATATGTTTCTATAGAAATACATTTGTTGGAAAGATAATAATTATCTAATTAATTTTTATCTTAATAAGAGAAGCTTAACATAGTTCATAATGTTCCTGTCGTTTTTGGTCAAATGCAATGCATATTGTTTAGGTTTTGTAAACTCCCTTTTTATGTCAGTATATATTCTAGCACCATCTTTCTTTATGTTGCCTTTACCCCATTTTTTGATGAATCCCTGCATTCCTTTTTTAGCACTTGCAGGAGGCCCATAATGCCTTGCTGTGCTGCTTATTTCTTTGTTGTCAAAAACAAGATAGAAGAAAGCACTTTTCTTTTCATCCCAATGCCATTCGGAGTGCATAATATTGAATCCATTTAGCTTAAACCTTTCTTTTATGTAATTAAAGCATTTCAAGAGCTTTGCTCCCATGACATCCTTTTTGGAATTCAATGTAACAGCTTCAAGTATTATTATCTCTTTGTTGGGATGTTTCTTGATGAAGGATTGTTCATCAAATTTCCTTTCAATGAAAAAATCTTTTTTCGGATTTTTTAAGAATTTCTTGCACGCATTTATGAAGTCATTGTATTTTTCATATGATAATGCTGCTGCAGCATTTCTGTTTTTGTCAACAGGGTCAATCAACACCAATGGCCCCATCTTTTTTGAGATGTTAAGATTCTCTATGTCAGTTCTGTTTCCTATGAACATTCTGCTTTTCCATTTAGAAGCTCCTTTCAGAAGTTTTACAAAGCTGCCATAATGTATTACTAATATCTCGAGCACATATCCAGAAAACCCGCCTATATATGATTCTGCTCCATAGCATTTGTTTGTCCTGCAAAATGCCTTTGCCAGCCGAATTTCCTTGCTTTTGTCATGCTTCTTTACATAATCGCAATGAAAGGGGCTTATGTCAGTAAGATTCAGCGCTTCTCTCGGATGCTTTATGTTCATTATAGGTATTATCTCAACAGTGTAGTTTTCCATAATTATCTGAAAATAATCCCTTGAGCCATGCAATATCATTGGCTTGAAATGCCTCTTAAGCTCTTTTTTCA
>JAGVXQ010000051.1 GCA_018303705.1 Candidatus Woesearchaeota archaeon | reverse complement strand
TGCACAACATCATTAAGCCATGTGTTTGGAAAACCGAAAACCACCTCTGCGCCCACAGCCCCGTCGTAACTTCCTTTTCTTATCAGATATTCATAATGCTTATGCAGCTCAAGCATCTCTTCCGGAGTGTATATAATGCTATTTCCATTATTCTTAACCTCAAAACCAACCATCACTGCTCCTCTATACATTGCCTTTCCATTTCCATTGTTTTTGTTGCTCATATAAAATCTCCTTGGCAAGCCTTTCAAGCCTGCTCTATATTATAATGATCTTTATTATAGAAATTATTATGTCTAACGCTCCCTCTTCATTTACACTAGTGTAAAAGTAATCATTGTTTTGCATGGTTATTTTACAGCAAGCTAAAATTTTTAAATGTTTCTATGGCATTGGGGTTGCACAAAAAATCGAATGAACTGCCCACCGTTCGCTGCGGCTCACTTCGCAGCAAGCTGCAGGTATCACGTTGCCACGAATAGGTGACTGTCGTTGCAAGCAACAGGGCATTGACCCGGACAGGAATAAATTTTCTCAAAAAAACCTAGGCAATATTTTCTAAATGCTTTTTGGCATAAGCTCATTTATAATGTCGGTTGCATTTACTTCCCTTATTAGGCTTGCATTCATTTCCATGTTATCGAACATTGCATTCTTTATTGCTTTCCCGCTTACAGAAATCTGCTTTCCAACCGTCTCTTTTCTTATGTCCTCAAATAGCAGTGGGTCGTCCCTTATTCTTAATATGTCCTCATAGCTCCTCTTGAACAGCTTTTCAACCCCATCCCTGAAAACAGATACCCTTATGCTGTCTGTCCCATCATCAATAACAACGCTTGCTATCGGCATGGTTTTTTCCTTGACAAGGCCATGCACATTGCACTGCTTGGCTTCATTTAGCTTCTTGTAGCATTCAGGGCATGCAGTATAAAACCTTGGCTCAAATGCCTGCACCACAGTTCCAATGACCTCTGCAAAGTCATTTGCCTCAAGCCTTTCCATAGTTTTTCTTTTGTAGCTTGCCTTTTGCTGCATAACCTCTCCTATGCTTTCATTCTCAGGATTTAATACAAACGCAGAATTTCCACCTAAATGCAGTTCCTTGTATCCATTGTTTTCCCTAACATAGGCATTAAGTATCTTTATTACGTCCCCTTCATTTAGCTGATTGAAATAATTCTCGATGGTCTTATCATCCCATATGACAAGCCTGCAGCTTCCTGTTTCATCCCCTACGAACAATGTAGCAAGCCTTCCGCTTCTCTTTTCATTTTTGAATTCCCTTATATCATATTTCTGCATCACCTTAAGAACTATTTCAACGCTCCTCAAACCAGCAATAAGTTCATTTACCTTGTACCTCTTCTTGAACATGTTTGTATAAAGCTTTATCCCGAGCTCATTCGCTATTATGTGAACTGCCCCTTCTTTTGATATCAAATAAGAAAGTTGTTTTACCTTGCTGTTCGCCCTTTCATTTATCTCTTCCTCGCTTAATCCCTTCTCCTCTTTTATCTTGTTAACAATGTCATTATAGCCAAGCTTTATCATCTTAATCCTCTATCCTGTTTATCTGCACAGGCCCATAATAGTTGCTTATAACATAAGCGTATTTCATCTTAACAATCAGCGGCGTTCTTATGAACTCCCCATCAACCTTTCCTTCGCTGCTTATGCATTTTATCTTTTTCTCTCTCACATCAGTATCTCGATTGTACAGAAAAACAACCCTGTCCTTGTCACAGTCAAACCTGAAATCCCCTGAGCTTACCTCTATTCCATTAACCTCTCCATCCTTTATGTATCCATTGCCTACATTTGATATCTTCACATCTAATTGTATGGTCTGCTCTCCTCCCTCTTCTGCAACAAAGCTGTTCTTTTTTATTTCAGTTACTGCAACAGGTGCAGTCATTGCATCGCATATCCTGCTTGATGGGCACAATGCCCTTCCTGTTATTGTTTCCTTATCAAGGCATTTCTTGCTCTTCTTTCCTGCTGACGTAAAGCCATTTATGCACAAAGAAGCTATTGACTCGTAATCATAATCAAATATTGCATTCGCTATGAAAGTTGCGCTTTGTCCCTCTTCAAGATTTTTGTACCTGAACGGCCCAAAAGAGACATACATTTCATCATATCCTGCCCCGGCATCTCCTTCATTCCCTTCAAGCCTAAACTGCCCAGAAACATCATCTCCAACCCCTTCATAAGCATTCCCAACACCATCACTTAGTTCTATGTTTCCGCTTGCCTCTCTTGCCCCGTAATTTATCACATTAACCCTTACGCTAAAGTCCTTGTCCTCAACCAATTCTGAAGGAGGAAATCCGTCTGCAAAGCTTAATCCTATTCCCCTTGGCACAGGCTTATCTTGTTTTGGTCCTTTGTATCCAGGCAAGTTTTGCAAACCGCATCCTGTTAAAAAAACAAGAATAAAAAGCAATAATAAAATCCCCTTTTTCATCTTAACCATTGATTTTTATCGCCGACTTTAAATATATTTCTGTTTTTCAGGCTACTCAACCAATTGCAACCAATACAGTCATTTCTTAAGCACCTTGAAGTCTGCCCTTGTGCTTCCCACCACCATGTATACATATGAAAAATCAGCCTTTATAAGGTCATAATTGTAATTTTTATTGTAAAGCTCGTTTATGTTCACCAAGCAGCTAAACTCAATGTTGTCTGCATCAAAAGCCTCGCACATTTCCTTTGTTTCAAATGTTTTCTCTTCTTCAAGGCACTTGTTCACATCATCTTTTATCTCCTTTTTTATCAAACCTTTCTCAAAATCACTGCAGGATTCATCATCTATGCTTATCCTCCCATCAGCATCAACAAGATTTATTCCATCAAGGCTTCTTATCTTTCCTTTCTCCCACTTTGTGTCTTTCAATCCTATGCTAATGAAATATCCCCCTATTTCTCTTATCGGCTGGTCTGCCTTTATGTCTATGAAACCATCCATTGCCCCTCCTCTTGTCTGTGCCCTTAGCCTTTTGCCCTCAAGAATATTCTCGCTGCTTAAAGATGATTTGAACCTTCTCATCTCATCATTTGACATCTCTCTGTCAATTGTATAAACTCTAAGCGTTGCCCTTGTCTTTGCCCCATATTCTGCCTCAATGGCTATCATGCCAGTAAAATCATCCTTTCCTATTTCCTCTACGTCAATCTCCTGCTTTGGTATTCTGTAAATTGCTTTTGCTTTGATGGTACAGCAACTTCTCCTTCTATTGCCTTCTTGCTCCCATCTAAAATCTCTAGCTCCAAGAAACATGAAAAAACAACGCTTGTTTTCTCCTTTAAATTTTTGACATCAACCTCACCTATTGCAGTTATGTAATTATCAGACTGTGATTTAACAGGCAATATCACATAGCTGCTTCTCGTCGTTTCAACATTCCTTATTCTTACCCCCTCATCTTCCTTCTCGCCTATGTCAACAGGGCTAGGGTTCTTCCATGTCCCAAAAGCCTCTCTTGGATTCAATATCATGTTTGCTAGCTCCCCAAAAAATCCCCCTATTCCATTTCCAACAGGCCCTAATACGCCAGTTATCTTTCCCCACCATACATTGCCAGCATCAGTGAAGAAAAAAAACCATGCTATGCCAAGAACCAAGAAAATTGCTACAATTATTGATAATATGCTGCTCCCCCTCTCTTTTTTTTGCTTTTCCTTTAGCGTCGCTTCCAACTTTATATTTATATTTTTAGGGTTATTGCCCTCATCTTCTCTAGAAAAAACTTCACCCCTTTTGTTTAATCTCTTCCCTTTCACCATTCAAAAAACAACCTCTTTTGGCTTCTCCCAGTTGTTCAAGTCAATTCCAAACCTTATCAAAACAAAGTCATCATCCTTGATATTAAACCTTTCTATTTTTTGTTTTGTTTTAACTTCCACTGTCACTATTCCATTTTCCTTCGATTTTATGTCCCATTCCATTCCCAACTCATTCAAGAGGCATTTCTTATAGTCATCTCTTTGCAAGCACCCAGAATTTACCTTCTCAGTCACAGCATCATAAACCATTTCATAATCAGAAAAGTCATATTCAAACCTTATCAAAAACGATGCATTAATCTCATAATACCCTGTTATTTCACTCTCGCCCTCTTTATCTGTATTTTCAACAGCCCTTCCTGTTATGCTCATGCCATTGTTTTGCTCTATGCACCTTTGTATATTATTGACATAAATTTGAGTTTCCCTAAACCTGGAATCAGCAAAAACATTAAATTTTTTAAAATTCCCTGGACCTGCATTGTACGCAGCTAATGCATTTCTAACGTTTCCAAACTGGTTAAGCATCTGCCTGAAGTACTTTGCGCCTGCATCAAGGTTCTTCTCAGGGTCAAACCTGTCATCATCTTCCTTGTCAGCCAGCTTCAGCATTTCAACGTAATTTTTGTCGCATCTCGGTATCGCTCTTGAACCGCAGATTACATTGTTGAACAGCTTCTTTATTCCCATGTCCCTGGCAGCCCCTGGAAGCAGTTGTACTAATCCGGCCGCACCAGCATCAGAAACAGCCATTGGATTGAAATTTGATTCTTGCTTCACCATGCACATAAAAACCACCAGGTCAATATCATGTTTCGCTGCATACTTGCTTATCAGATCATTGTAAGGCCCTGACTTCAATCCTGCATAACTGGCTGGTTTCTTCGCAGGAGACTCAAATTTTTCTTCCTCAAACCTGTTCATTACACTCAAATCAAAGGTTTGCAAGGACAATGCCTTCACTACATTAATTCCATTGCTTGTTTCAAAATCATATTCATAACCTAAATTATTCCAAGAATATGCAGAACCAATATATTTTTTCAAGTTGTTTTCAAAGTAATGCACAAAGTTATCCTTGCTCGGCTTGCATTCCTTGCTCCATATCAAGTAACCATTTAATTTCCTGCATTTCCCATCATCTTTCAGGCCTGCATTAAAGCCCATTTCATAAACACTATCATAGGCACCATACTCCCCTGCCTTCTCAAGGTAAAGCAAGTATTTCTCCCCATCATTGTATTTCCCGAGAAGTCCTGCTGCTATCTCCCCAACATCCTGCCTGACAACAGGCTTTTGCATCTGGAACATCACGGCAGCATACAGCAATATCACGAAGCCCATTATTACTACCCCTGGCGCAAAATACAAGGAAGCCTTCTTGTTAAAGCTCATAAAGCATTGCCTCCATGTAATGCTCGCCATCAACAGGTATGTTCGCAATGGCAACAGGCACTCTTTCCCCTGATTCTATGGGCTTCCCAACCAAGAACTTTTCAGAAATCATGAAATCAGAAGATACTACAACCTTGTCATCTGACTTTAATCTTACAACAACAAACCCCTTTACAACCCTGCCTTCATAAGCCTTGTCTAAAACCTTGCTTAATTCTTCCTTTGCCTTGTCAAAATTCCTGTTTTCATATCCGTCAACAATTAAATCTGCTATGTCCTTTCCATCTTCTATATCTGTCCTCAGCGCATTAATCAATAATATTGTCTTGTCGCTATTTTCAACAGCACCGATTATCTCTTTTCCAGGCTTTACAGCCACCTTGAACACTGCAACAAACAATAATATCACAACCAACAAAAATATGCTTGCTATTATAACCCCTCCTTCAGCATCACCCCTCTTCCTTATTCCTCTCATATTATTTGCTCAACTGCAGCACCAGGCTAGTCCTTAGCTTGTCATTCTTCAAGACACCATCATCATTCACCAAGACATAATCCTCTTCCTCATGGCAGTAAAACTTGTTTTCAAACTTGCAAAAGACAACATTCCTTTCATAATTCTCCTTCCTGTTATAAGCTGCTTTTCCCAAATCAGTTAGCTCTGCCTTTATGTCATAATCCCCGTCAAGGCATTTTCCTATTCTTTCATCATTAAATTTCTTCAAGTCTATTGTTCCAACATAAGTCCTGACACCATCATTGTATGCAAAGCAATCCTCAGAATAGAACAGCCTGTTCAGTATTATCTTGCCTTCTATCTTGTTTATGTTTATGTCCCTTCTATCATGCTCGTTTACCGCATAACCAACAAGAAAAACAACAGGCACAACTATAAAGGTTATTTTTACAAGCCAAAGCATCATGTTTTTGCCTATTGAATACCCTCCCATCAGCTCACCCTCTTCCTCTCATACCCATAATCACTTGAAAAGCAATTGCTTCCCTCCTTGAACCCTATTACACTAGCATCAAATATCCCTATCTCAATTGGGTCAAAATAGACGCCGTCAACAAGGACAGCAAAATGCAGGTGTGCTGCCCTGTCGCTTGATGTTTCTAAATTCCCTTCCTCATTGTCTATGCTTCCAATTTTTTCCCCTTTCTTTGCAATCTCTCCTTCTTTAACATTCACACTGGACAAATGCAAATATCTTGCTTCAACGAAGCCATTTTGTACAAAAACCATCCATCCTATGCTGTCATCATGCTTGCTTTTTGTTACTTTTCCTTCAAACGCAGAAACAACATCAACAACTTTCTCATCACCCTTTGTTCTTATGTCTATCCCGCAATGGTCTTGCTTGCATTCAGTAACCTTGCTCATGCTGCTTCTTGACCCATAGCAGCTAGTTACTACATTGTCTCTCCCATTCCTTGTCTCGATAGGCCATGTCTTCTCAAGAGCCATTGCTTTCTCTCTCGCATCATTTACAAGCTCTTCATTTCCATACATGGGCTTTCTTCCAAGAATCTTGTCAATCTTGCTTCTTTCTTTTGGCCTGCCTTCCTCAGAGCTTGGAATCACATCATTTATCGCAATCCCGCTATTTGTTTTTACCATCATCAGGCCATTTATGCTGTATTTCTCACCAAGGCTCACCTTAATTTCTTTCCCATAAGAATCCCCTGCATACCTGTACTCATTTAAAGCCCCATCACCTCTGGCCTTTACTTTAACCCTGTATCCCTCTTCAAACTTCCCTATTCCAAAGGAATATATTATGTCATTTATAGGGTAATATACATACGCATTTCCAGGGCTTAAGTACATTGTATTAACCAGTATTGCTCCATCTCTTGCAAGAAAATTCTTGTTGAAATTAATCCCTTCTGCGCTGTTTCTTACGAAAACAAACAATCCTGCCATTACAACAGCTACAAGCATCAAGCCCAGCAATTCATTTAGCACAACTATTTCAGAGCTACCCCTTCTTTGCATGGAATTAATAGCCATAACCTGTTTAAAATAGTTTTTATCTCGGCATAGAAAATGTTATTGTGGAATCCTCTCTCTTTATGTCCAAAAGAATCTTGTTCCTTCCCTTTATTATCAGGCTGCCTTCCCTTGCATTTTCTATGTCATCATCTAGCAAGGTTATTCCTCTTACCTCGCTTACTTCATTTATCCTCTTGCATCTTGCATCCAAGCACCCATTTGAGTTTATGTTTCCATCCTTGTCAAGCTCGCAATTGCATATGCATGACGCCTCTCCAACCTTTCCGCACTGCACAACAGGCCTCTTTATTTCATAGCTATAAAACCAATAAGCCTTTAGCGTTTCATCGTTCATTCCAAACCCTGCCAGGAAATGGTCATCAGAAACATAATACTGCATCTGTATTTCCTTGTCTTTCAAATCAATGAAGTCAATCAAGTCCCTGAAATATGCATCGTCGCTTTCCTTGCTTCCAGGAACTAGCTTTATTATGTCGCTTCCTACAACAATTATTATGCCGACTATTATGCCTCCTATCAGCAGTCCAATAAGAACCTCCAAAACGCCAAACTCCCCTCTTTTTTTCAACACACCCATAATCTATTGAAAGAATCTCTTATTTATAAAAGTTTATTATCCCAGCTTTAACAATATCAAAAGAATTATTTTCCTTTTTCAGAAACTGCTGCTGACTTTGTGACTAACTACTTAATACACCCATTTTCCAAATACTTAGGTGTTTCTGTTGTACCACCTACTTTCACAGTGCAGCCTACACCCAGATATTTATCATTATCATTATCATTATCATTATCATTACCGAAATAACAATGCCACTTCACATACTTCTTGGCATTGCCTTCGCCAGTGAAATCAGCTTCTCCATCATTGTTGTCATCAACAAGCAATTCATAATTGCAGTATGGTGAAGTCTTCCTTGCTGATTCTGGCATCAGCTCTGCCTGCTGGCAATAATTCTGGCACTGCTGCATCGCAAACTGCTTGCTGCTTCCAGCAGTTACTCCAAAGAACACAATCTTTACCCTGTCGCTTAATCCCTTGAATCCAAACAAAAAGAAAGCAACAACAGACACAAGAACTATTATCACAATAACAGCAATTATTATGGTATTCAAGCTAAGTTCCATGCCTTTCTTGCTCACTCTTTTTGCCATTCTTGTTTTTTATTAATTATGTTCCAGTATATAAAGTTTTTGAGCATTTGGGCTTTGCACAAAAACTCTAATTTCTGCACAAAAAATCAGATAATTCAAAAGC
>JAGVXQ010000044.1 GCA_018303705.1 Candidatus Woesearchaeota archaeon | reverse complement strand
GAAATTCTTTATCATATATTTTCTTCAATTCTTCAGCCCTCTCCCAGTAAGTTGCTTTGAATTTTCCTGCCAGTATCAAGAGGTTCTCGCATGCAGTAAAATAGGCCTTTCCAATGTAATAAAACAATATTTCTTTTTCTTCCTTGCTTATTGCTTTCCTGTTCTTTATGAATTCCTGCCTAAATGAGATAAGCATCAGCATGTACCTATTCATTACAAGTCTCAAGCCTTCTGAAATAGGCACCTCATTTTCTTTAATCACAGGAAAATCATCAAGTACATTATTCCCATACAATACTTTGCTGGCATATTTCATTTCAAAATATCTTACTGTTGGTGGCAGGTGCTTTAGCTTGTTCTCTTCCAGGCACCTTATGTCAATGTGCAGGAACTTTTTGAATTCATATTTTGCTGTCTCAAATGCCTCTGCATGTGCCTTGCCTCCCCATCCAAACTTCTTTGAAATTTCTGTGGCAAGATCCTCTAAAAACTTGTCAGGCAAAAGCCTTTTTGTCACGATGTAAAGGTCAAAATCATTTACAGGCATGTATTTTTTCCCAGATTTTAGCACTGCTCCTTCTCCACGGCCATAACCACCCATCAGTATTATAGAGACAACATCAGGTATAGCATTTGCTATCTCTTTCACAACAACATTCAGGTATTGTTGTATGCATTCATCAGCTTTCTTGCCGTGTTTTGTGTAAGCTATCATCTTTTATGGTAAACATGAATCCTATCAACGCAGGCACAATGCCAGTTATAAAAAATGCAGATAATGACATTGCCACCACGCTATTGCTGTTAATTCCATAGATTCCAAGCAGCCCTACTAAAGAAGCCTCCCTTGTGCCCAGGCCTGCTATTGTTATCGGTATTAGGGTTACAAATGTAGATATCGCTGATATAAATATGAGCGTAAAATAGCCTATGTTTATTCCAAATGCCAATGCAATTACATATGTAATGGTATAAGTCAATGTCCAATACATTACAGTCAATGCAAATGGCACTATCAATGATGTTTTTCTTGGCATGTTCTCATAAAAAGAATAAAACGATTCCCTCACGCCCTCCTTGTATTTGTCAGGCAGCAGCTTGTTGTAAAAGAATCCAAGCAACATTTTAGCGAATTTTCTGTTAAATACAACATAGCCAATGATTATTATTGCTGCAAGGCTCATGAATATAGCATATCTGATATTCAGCAGCTTGTTTGTCAATAGCAATGTTCCTCCAAATGCAAGCAAAAAGATTGTAAATAAGTCAAGCATCCTTTCAACAAGTACAGAGGAAACAGCCTTTCCGATGTTTATGCCAGCCTTGTCTTTTAGGTAAAATGATTTTACAAAGCTGCCAGCCCTCGCAGGCGTTATTATCCCGTAAAAAACACTTTTAAGCTGCATTTTTATAGCATCATAAAAACTTATGGATATGCCCTGCCTTTTTAATATTGCATGCCATTTCAATGTTTGCATTGGCACGTACAGCAAAGTAAGCATTATTGCAACAGCCATGTAATATAAGCTTATATTGCTCAATGCATTATACAGGTTTACAATGCCAATGCTGTATATCAGATAAGCCAGTAATATGATCCCTATTGCAGGCAAAATTTTCTTCAGCATACGAGCCTGTTAGAATACTATTTTATAAATCATTTGCTAAAGTCTTTTACATGGCCTAAAACAGCCTTTAAGCCCTTTAATGTATACTTTACATCATCAAGGCTTTTAATCTTGCAAAGATGCCTTGCAATATACCTTGGCGACAGGAATATTTTGCTGTATATAGAGTCGCATATTCCCATAATCTCTTCAGATGTCATGTCAGGAGTTTTTAATATGGGCATTGTCATGTCAAATTTTTCATAGTCATCTTTCTCAACAAGTAGCATGTTTTCTTTAACAGCCTCTTCATACAATGGTGTCCCAGGGTAAGGCACAACAACAGTTGCCTGCAGTATGTCAGCATATCCATTTAACATAAGATTTCTTGCCAGTTTTAATGTATTCATCGCTTCTTTTCTTGTTTCAAAAAAATAGCCCACCATCATTGTGAGGTGCAAATCCAGGCCTGCTTTCTTGGCCATCTTGCATCCCTCTTCAATGTCAGAAACTTTTATTCCTTTGTCTATTCTGTCTAATGTTCTCTGGTTCGCAGACTCCAACCCAAATTTCAATAACCTAAATCCTGCCTCTTTCATTAATTTATACTCTTCTAATCCAACAGCGCCAAACCTCATGTTGCATGAGTAAACCACTTTTTTGTTGTATCCTGATTCGATCATTAACTTGCAGAATTTTTTGAGCCATTCACCAACGGTTATAGTTCCTGCGTCATCAAATATCTCACGTATGCCAGCAACATCAACTAAGTATTTTACCTCTTCCATAACATTTTCAGGGCTTCTAAATCTAAACGATCCCTTTGGATACAGCGTGAAGTTCCAGACACAAAATTTGCATTTTCCCCAATAGCAATCTCTCGCAGACATAATGTAAGCATAAGGCCTTCCTTTAAGGTTGTATTCTTTCTGGTACAGATGGTTCTTGGTCAATGTTCGATCTATAATTGGCGCTTCATCAAGCTTTTTTGTCAAATTATAAGTCCCACCTTCAACAATTTTTACATTATTTCTATGCCATATCCCTTCAGGGATTTTGGCTCCCTTCTCAATTGCTTCAACAAGATCTACAACAGCAAAGTCATAATATCCAGATGTAATCACAAAATCCACATTGCAGTTTTTCATGGTCTCTTTTGGCAAAAAGCTTACATGGTCTCCGCATATTGCTATTTTTAATTTTGGAAATTTCTCTTTTAGTTCATCAACCATTTTCCAATGTTGCTTTACAACAGGGCATTTGGTTTCAAAAAAGAACAAATTAGGTTTCTCTTTTTTAATTAGAGAAATAAAATCACCATGACTTATTTTTTCTGCAATGCAGTCAAGCCATATTACATCATTTCCATTATTTTTTAGCCAAGTTGCAGCTGTTCCAAGTACTACAGGAAATATGAATGTCTCATTATGGAATTCTTGGTACTGCCTGTTCTGGCTAAGCAATGGCGTTGCACCCTTCCTTTTGGTCTCCAATGGCGGATAGCCTACTATTATTTTCATCTTCACGTCACCTGACAAGCTTTGCAATGTCTTTTATATGCTTCATAAAGATTTCAACTTCTTCCTTTGTGTTGTAAAGGTATAAAGAAGCCCTTACACTGCCGTTTATTTTGTTTGCATTGAACCATGAGTGTACGCAGTACATCCCTGATCTTAACATTATGTTCTTTGCATTGAGCATTAATGAAATGTCATGTGGATTTATATTGCCTATGTTAAAGCTTGCAATCCCAGATCTTAAATTAGCATCTTTTGGTCCAATAATGTTTGCATTGATTTCCACCAGACCCCCAGTAATTCTTTTATTTAGCTCTTTCTCATGCGATTCTATATTATCCAAGCCAACTTTTTTTAGGTAGTTTACAGCCTCCCCAAAACCTATTATTCCAGAGTAATTTTGCAGGCCTGCTTCAAACCTCTCAGGCAGAGCTTTTATCTCAAATCCATCATAAGTTGTATTGTTTACAGTGTCTCCTCCCATCATGAAAGGTGTAAGCTGTTCAAGAAGCTCTTTTTTTCCATAAAGCACCCCTATTCCTGATGGTCCAAGCATCTTATGCCCCGAACAAGCCAAAAAATCAGCATCGAGCTTCCTTACATTTAGTTCTTTGTGTGGTGCTGACTGTGCAGCGTCAAGCAGCACAACTGCCCCGTTTTCATGAGAAATCTTAATCATTTCTTTTACATCATTTGATGTGCCATCTACATTTGAGGTGTGTACTATTGAAACAAGCTTAACACCCTTTATCTTGTTTTTGAAGTCTTCAATATCATTGAACTTGAATATTTTTCTGGTTATTCCTATTCTTCTTTCGGCAAGCAGCCAAGGCAGCAGGTTTGAATTGTGCTCTTTGTCAGATCCAAGGACAATATCCTCCCTTTTTAATTTGAATGCATTTGCTATGAGGTTTATGCTTTCTGTTGTGTTCCTCGTGAATATTACTTCAGAATCATCTTTGGCATTGAAGAAATTTGCTATGTTTTTCCTTGCCTTCATGACCTCTTCATTTACTTTCATGCTTAACCTGTGGTTGCTTCTCCCAGCGCATGAGGGGTATTCCTTGTAATACTCATTCATTTTTTGCATTACTTGCACAGGCCTAAGGGTTGTGCAGGCATTGTCAAAGTATATTAGCTGCTTGCCTGCATCAAGTGCAGGAAAATCCTTTCTTATCTTTTCAACATTCATTTTTCTAATTCATCCTTTATCATTTTCTTTAAAGTCCTGTAATCTTGCGGGCCCACCAAACTAACATTGTTTATGAAAAACGTCGGAGTTCCATATATGCCAACAGCCAATGCACCATTGTACGATTCATTGATGTAGTTATCATATTTGCTGGAATTAAAGCACTCTGAAAATTCTTTTTCATCCAGCCCAATTTCTTGGGCAAATCTTGCAAATGACCCATCACTCAATTCATCTTGATTTTCTAGCAATATGTCATGGTATTCCCAGTATTTGTTATGTTCTCTTGCGCAAGATGCTGCTTTCGAAGCCTCGATACTGTATTTGTGTATACTTAATGGCACATTGTAGTAAACAAGGTTTACATCACCTGCAAATTCCTTGAGCAAACCCCTAACAACAGGTTCTGCTTTCTTTGTGTAAGGGCAGCCAAAGCATCCATATTCAACCATGGTTAGCTTTGCATCAGGATCTCCCCTGACAGGATAGCCATCTATTTTTATTTTTTCAGGATGCAGCTCATGCTCATTTTCTATTTTAGAACAAGCCTCTTTTTCAGGTTGTTCTGCCCTTACTACATTGAATATGCAGAACTGGTTGCTATTCTCCCCATTGCAGTTTCCATAAACAGCATAATTATAAGCACCCTGTCCAACAAAGAATGTGCTTGTTATGATTAGTATTGCAAATACCCATGAGATTACATTAAATCTATTGTAAAAAATGCTTGCTAATGGGGGCCACCACATTAGCCTTGCAGTAATCTCACTCTTTATTTTTTGGTCCAATCCAGTATCACAAGGCTTTAATGTTACGGTCTTGAAAAAGCACCTGAATGCCTCCTTCGCTAGCAGCCTGTATTTTACGCTAAATATGCCTAATATAAGGAATACAGGCAATGCTATCAAACATATTACCATAATCGCCAATAGCAAACATATAAGCTTATAGCTTTTGACATGGACGGAGTAATTTTCAAAGACATAAACTTCTGGATTGAGCTTCATAAAAAATTTGGAACATTGGATCAAGGCACAGAATTGACTAAGAAATATCTTCATATGGATTATGATAGGTTAGTAGAAGAAGTCGTTGTTAAATTATGGAAAGGCAAAGATACAAGGCCATATTATGATTTGGTTAAATCCATTGAATACTTGCCAGGCGTTAAAGAAACTTTTGATCACATCAGGCAGAGAGGGTACATGACTGCAATAATTAGCGCTTCAAGCATAGATGTTGCAAGAAGGGTACAAAAAGATTATGGCATAGACCACATTTTCGCTAATGAATTGGTCATTAGGAACGGAAAAGTTGCAGGCGAATTCATCTGGCCAATCGGCGCAGGCAAAGAAAAAAAGGCAAAAATAATCCATGACTTATGTTCTGATTTGGGCATCTCAACTAAGGAATGTATTTATGTCGGAGATAGCGATACCGACATTGAAGCATTTAAAGAAGCAGGCTTGTCCATTGCATTTAATTCTGCTTCTGAAGATTTAAACAAGGTAGCAACCCATGTTGTAAGATCCAGCAATCTTAGCGATATAATAAAATACATTTCATGAAATTATGTTTTTCTTGTTCCAATAAATTTATCTGCTTAAGAAAATCGATAAATGTTTCTGAACTAACATTTTCCTTTTATAGTTACCTTGGCAGCATTTTTCTGAACATTATCCAAGCACACTTTCAAATATAGCCTGGGAAATTTAAGGCATTCTCCTACTGTGGGGGGGTAGTCACTTGCATCATCATAAACAATATCATTCTCAATGCCGATATACGGCCCTAAAAACTCAGATTTTGCAGACGGTATAGTTAAAGTGTTCTCTTGCAGTCCACCAATATTCCATGTCCAATGAGGGGAGTTTTCATTCTCACCAATGTATACATCACCATCCCTAAATTCTTTAGCTTCGCCTGCATCAATCACTAAAGTTGCCTTTCTATTATTTATATTTTTATGAAAAAATGACTCCCAATTAAAAATATTTATTCCACCAACTAGTTTAGTTTTACCTTCGGCTATAGTACCACTTACCCCATTTACATTAACTGCTATTGAACCAGTATTGCCTACATTTTCTAGTTTTATACCTGAAAAAGTTTCACCAACCTTCATCTGGCGATCATTGCCATATTCAGCGCTAATTGCAGTCCCATCAGCAGACGTTCCTGTTATCTTCAAGAACTTGCCAAGGAACTTAATAATCAATGGGTTTTCAGGCGTGGCAGAGCTAACCAATATGGGCGTATCAAATGCATAGTAATACTTCAACGAATCTTTTGTAGACTCTAAGAAAACATCATTTTCATAATTTTTGTCATGACTAGAAATAGAATCAGCAACAGTTACAAAATTCGGATCGTTAAAGTCGTTAATTGCTTGTCCAGATACTATCAGCTCCCTTGCTTTAATGGTCTTACTACCAAAATTAATTGTAAACCTGTTTAAATAAGATAGCAAATCCGGTCCAATTATGTTATCAAACTTATTATTGCCTGTGATAGTTTCACCAACAGGGATATTTTTTGAAATGCTACATTGCACATTTTTTTGTGGAGATTTTTCTATAACTGATTTTGTGCTAGATGTCACAGCTTTGCCGCTCACATATAATGTATCAGCATTTAAAACAAATAAGCCAAGAATACCTATCAATAAAACAGCAACTCCAATAAGAACAAGATAGTTTCTTTTTTCACTTCTTTTTGCCATTTTTTCAAGAAAATAAATATATCAACATATATATATATATTGTTTAACTTAAAAGTAATAAATTTCATTAATCTTTAATCATGTAATAAATCATCCCAAAACCATAGCTTAAATGAAGCATTAAGAAGATAAAAGGCAATGCAAACAAGGCCAAAAAATCCAGTTTCTTAAATGCAGTAAAAATGCTTGCAAATAAGCTTATAACAGCATATACCAAGAAAGGAAATAAAAATATGTAATTAACCATTGAAAAAAATGGCATTAACACCATGTATAAAACAAAACGTACTTGAAGAATTGCTCCATGAATTTTGGTAATGTGGCTCTTCTTCTATGGTAGATGACAACATTAGGCACATAAGCAATCCTAAACCCATTCTTCTTGGCCCTTGCAAAGAACTCAGGATCCTCACCTGGATAGAGCTTTACATTAAAGCCATCGATTTTCTTAAAAACGCTCCTCCTAGCAAAGCAATTCGCGCTTGTCAAAGAATTTTCATCAGCATTCAAATCCAATTTTCCTACCTTGTATCTTTTCGACATTTTGCTAGTGCCAAAATAGCTTTCCAATGCATATCCAGAAACCCTTGCAAACCATCCATCTGTTTTAGGCGTTAGTTGAGGCCCACCGATTATGTCAATATCCCTATTATTCTCAAAAAATCTTTCAGCATTTTTCAATATATTTTTGTCAAGCAATGCATCATCATCTATGAAACCTATTATCTTGCCTTTAGCCTTTTTTATCCCATTATTCCTGTTCTCGCTTGGATTTAAACCCCTTACAACTATGGCTTCATAATCTTTCTTATCATAATCAACATTTTTCAATGAGTTTAGAACCTCTGCATCCCTGTCCGGTGCAGATGCTATTACTATGGAAACCTTCATCTTAGCAATCCCTTAAACACAGAGTTTTCAAGCCTTATCCTTAATAAAGACTTTAGCATTTTTGGTGCGGTCTTTGTTATCTTTAGGCTGCTCCCCAATGTGTCGGCCCATATTATTGGAACTTCCTTTATTCTAAATCCCTTTTTTCTTAGTGCATAAAGCAATGCTACATCAAACTCCCAGCCAACAGGTATTACTGTTCCAAGTATCGATTTTATGGCATTGTTCCTGAATGCCTTCGCACCTGCTTGGGTGTCAGAATAAGGCAGGAACAATATTAATCTTACCATTGTGTTATACACTCTCGACGCTATCACCCTTTTTAGTGGCTGGTACTTCATTATTTTTGCACCCTTGCACCACCTGGAGCCAATAACTCCATCATAATCGCTGTTTTTCAGCCTGTTGTAGATGTAGTACAGCTGGTCTGGTTCTGTGCTCGAATCAGCATCAACAAAAGCCATGTACTTGCCGCCAACAATATTGAATCCTTCTATTACAGCGCCGCCCTTGCCTATTGCCTCCTTTATGTTGATATATTTCACATTCTTTCCAGCATATTTCTTTACAATATCCAAGGTCTTATCTTTGCATCCGTTTAGAACAACAAGTATCTCATAGTCAAGCCTTTTGTTGAAGAAATTAGTGTATTTTTTTAGTGTTTTGCTTATCCTCTCTTCTTCATTGTATGCAGGTATTACTATTGACAGTTCTTTGTTTATATTAGCCATATTATTGCAGCAAAAAATGTTTGTATGACTATCAAAAACCAAAACACATGCCTTTCTGTGAACCTTCCTGTTCTTGTCAATATGTGAGGCAATGAATATATCTTGTCGTAATTTGAAAACACCTTGCCATTCTTACAGTACCCTATGGTCTTCTTTTCAAATTTTCCCCTCATTTTTAATATAGACTCAATAATAAATGGCATGCTGACTATCAAGGTAACCCTTTCCATGTTTCCAACTATTGCAATGACAGCAAGCACACTCCCCAAAAGGTATGTTAATGAGTCTCCAGGAAATATTTTTGCAGGAAATTTATTGTAAAAGTAAAATGCAGTTAATCCAGCAAATGTGATGAATGCAATTATCGCAGCAATATAGCTGCCATGAGTGTATGCATAAGCCCCCAAGGACAGCATATATACAATGCCCATCCCTGCTTCTATGCCATTAAACCCGCCTAACAAGTTGACCATGTTTGCAGCCCCAACAACACCTATAGGCACTATCACCAATGGGTACAATATGCCAACGTCAACATACCCGAATAAAGGAAACAGCATTCTCTTCGTTCCTGCATTTATTACCATCAATGGTATCGCCGCGCTTAATGTCAATATTGGTTTTTGCCATTGTTTTAAACCGCCAGATTCACCCTTGCTTCTTTCTATTATCAAATCATCTACGAACCCGACCATTGTTATTATCAGCATTGAAGTGGCTGCAGCAAACAATACAAGCAGTGAGTTGCCATTCATTTCTAGTAATCCTGCTTCCGAGGAAAAGAATGTTTCAAAGAAAATGAATGTCATGAGTCCAGAGAACAAGCCTGCCATCAATGCAAGCCCCCCTGACAAGGGTATTAATGGCATGCCTTCTTTATGCGCATCAGGCACAACAAGGCCTATTCTTCTTAGGTATCTTATCAGCCAGGGTGTTGCATACAAAGTAACAAAGAAGCTTACAAGTGCAGCAACAACCAATATGTAAAGCATGCCTACAAGAACAGCGATATGTTTTTAAAGTATTTGTTGGGTTTCTTATGGATAAAAAATGCTATATTAGCTGCATAGAAAAAAATGAAAAAATACAGTATATCTGCGTTCTTTCCAGTGTACAATGATGCCGGGACAGTTGAATTAATGGCAGAAAAATTAGATAAGGTACTTAAGGAAAATTCAGGCGATTACGAGATAATAATAGTTGATGACTGCTCTCCAGATGCATCAGGCAGAATAGCAGACAATATAGCAAAGAAAAACCCTAAGGTTAGGGTCATACACCACCAAAAAAACCTTGGCTATGGCGGCGCATTAAAAACAGGGTTTCATTCGAGCAAGAAAGACCTGGTATTTTATACAGATGGTGATGCACAGTTTGATGTCTACGAGTTGCCTAAACTTCTTCCGCATATAGATAATTATGATGTCGTAAATGGCTACAAGATAAAGCGTGCAGACAAGCTTTACAGGAAGATAATGGGAAATATTTACAACTTTACAATGCATGTTTTGTTTAGCTTGAAAGTAAGGGACGTTGACTGCGATTTTAGGCTTCTGCATAGGTATATATTTGACAACATAAGGCTCGAGTCAAACTCTGGCCTCATCTGCACAGAAATGATGAAGAAGATACAGGATGCAGGATATACAATAAAAAATATACCTGTTAACCATTACCCTAGGGTGTATGGCACATCCCAGTTTTTTAGGCCAAGAAAGATATTTGCTGTTTTAATAGGCTTAATAAACCAGTGGTATGAACTTGTCTTGCTGAAAAAGCTAAAAAGGTTGTTAAAATGGTAGACCAATACAATGGTTATTACAAGGGCAAGAACGTTTTAATCACAGGCGGCCTCGGTTTCATCGGTTCTAATTTGGCAATAAGGCTTGTTGATCTAGGCTCAAGTGTCATGATCGTGGATAACAAGCTTGAGACCAGCGGCGGAAACGAATTCAACATAGAGCCCATAAAACATGATGTGCATGTTAATTATTTAAACATCTGTGACAAGACTAGCTTGAGGCAGCTGGTCCGCAACAAACACATAGTATTCCATCTTGCAGCGCAAATGAGCCATACACTTGGCCTGAAAGACCAGAAACCGGACATAGAAAACAACATAATCGGTACAGTAACTCTGCTTGAATGCTGTAAGGAAGAAAATAATGGTGTTAAGCTAGTATATACAGGCAGCCGTGGCCAGTACGGCGAAGCATTAAGGCTTCCTGTTGATGAGGATCATCCAAGAAACCCAATTGGTTCTCATGAAATCTCAAAGAATGACGCAGAGGATTACGCAAGGTTTTATCATCGCAGGTTAGGCCTGGATGTTGTTTTGACAAGGTTGTCCAATGTATATGGCCCAAGGTCTCAGATAAAAAGCCCTGAATTCGGGGTTGCAAACTGGTTTGTTGGTTTGGCATTGAGATATGAACCAATTCCCCTCATGGGCGACAGTTGTGAAGGTTATGGCATAAAGAAGAGGGATTTTCTTTACGTGGATGATTGTGTTGACGCATTATTGTTGTTGGCTTCAAAAAAAGAAGCTATAGGCCATGTTTATAATATTGGCAACGATGAGCCATCAAATTTCAGGGCTGTTGCAGAGATTATATCTGATTATACAAGAGCAAGCATAAAGCATGTTACTTGGAGCAAGGAAAGAAAATTATTGGAGCCAGGCGACTTTTATCCAGACATTTCAAAAATCAGAAATCTTGGTTGGTCTCCAAGGGTGCCATTAGAAGAAGGCATTAGGAATACAGTAGAATTTTTAAAGCTCAACAAAGATCATTATTGGTAATTTCTATGCAAAAAGAACAATATCAGTTGATGTTTGACCAGGACAAGAAACATTGGTGGTATGTAGGCAACAGGATAATAATTTTTTCACTGCTTGAAAAATACTGGGGCAAAAAAACTGGTTTAAGAATTCTTGATGCAGGCTGTGGCACAGGAATGAACATGATAAAGCTTTCTAGATTTGGGACTGTTCATGGCATCGATGCATCTGATGAAGCATTAGAATTTTGCAAGTTGAATAACCTAAAGAATTTAAAGAACGCATCTGTAGAAGATATCCCATTCAATGACAATTCTTTTGACCTAGTTACCAGCTTTGAAGTTTTGTACCATAAAAATGTTAAGGATTATAATAAGGCAATAATTGAGTTTTATAGGGTCTTGGACAAAGGTGGCTTGTTGGTTTTAAGGCTTCCTGCATTTAACATGCTATATGGGGGCCATGATGTTGTTGTTCATGGCGCAAGGAGGTTTACAATCAAACAAGTTGAAAATTCTGTTATTTCTGCAGGATTTAAAATTGAAAAGATAACTTACGTAAATTTCATATCATTCTTTCCAGTGTTAATTCTAAGAACGATCCAAAGAGCATTTGGCTTGAAGAAAAACAAAGCAGACACATCTATAGAACAAGGTCTTTTAAACACTTTCTTGATAGCTTGGTTAAAGTTAGAGGCAAGGTTCCTCAATCATTTCAATATTCCCCTTGGCGTTTCTGTATTGTGCAT
>JAGVXQ010000043.1 GCA_018303705.1 Candidatus Woesearchaeota archaeon | reverse complement strand
AGCTTCGCTTGCCATGCTTTTTATTATTTTACGAAAAGAAATACTTTACGCCATTCATCTCACGCACTAAAGTGACGGAGATTTCTGGCTAGAGAGAATGTAAGTTCATTTAATTGCTTCACATTCCTTATCTTGTGCATTATTAATGCACAGTTATATTCATTATTAATGCACGCTTATGTGCATTACCATGCACAATTTACCTTATACGGCAGTCATAAAGTTCGTAATATTATTACGGAAAAGTGAACTTGGCCTTTTAAGGTCGAAGGAATTGCCAATATTGTATGATATTCAGCAATCTTACATAATTCCTACAAAATCTGTAATAATCATGCAAATATTCCATATAACTCAAAAATCCTGTGATATTCCGGAATTAAACGAACTTTTGCTGGACAAAAGACAGACAAGACAGACATGCGCGCAGGATTTATATACCATCTTTCCTTAGTATAGAATTAAGTGATTTTAATTGAAAAACATCGAAACTAGCGCGAGCTATGTAAAACAATGGGGGTATTTGCAATGGAACTTAACAATGAAATCATAAGCAAGATATTCAGCAGGCAGCTTATGAGCCTGCCATTAGGCAACATAAGAAGGGGTGAAAAGAATGAAAAGAGATGGAATTTACTCAAGGAAAATTAGGGAAGAGCTTTTGGAAGATGATGAGATAAACATAGCAGAGCAAGGTTTCATGGAAGGGTATTGTGGCGCTTAATGCTTGCGCCAATTATAATGTCAAAACAATTATGCCCACTATGAACATTTTGCAACTATTCCCTTTTCTTTGCACATGTACAGCTTACTGTCAATCTTAACTAAAGGGGTAATCTCATAGTCCTGATTAAGCTGAAATTGTATAACATCATTTAAATTTAAAGACTCGAATGGCTTAAGTGCATTGTCTATCGTTTTGCTCTGCCAATCACTGCTTACATCTTCATATCTGATAAGAAAGCTGTCTATTGTATAGATCCCTATATTGTTTATTGCAAGCAAAGTTGGATTTGAATTATCATCGCAGTTAAAATCTATTTTTATATCGGCGCACTGCAATCTCGAGCCAATGCCATATGCAACTCTCATGGCTTCGCTTTCGGATTCTGACCTTGCCCACATGTAAACTCCAACGCTGCCTATGACTACGAAACCAATAAGCAAGATCGTCTCTATTGCCAATGATGAACCCTTTTTTTTCATTAACAAAGAACAAATTGTTATTCATATAAAAGCCTTTCTGGAATCAGAATTTCAGCTTCCTGTCCTTTGAATCCCTTTTCATCAACAGCACTACCCTTGAATTCCTTTTCTCGTCTATTATCCTTAATTTGTTAAGCCTTGCAATCTTCTTTGCAAACCCTTTTATCTCATTATGCAATGGCATGTCAGAATACTTCAGCCTGTACTGCGCATATCCAACAGGCATTGCAGCCTTTACCTCCAAGAACCTAAACCCAACACTTTCCAATATTCTTGCATACTTATCCGGCTTAATCATGTTTATGTTTTTGTACAAAGTAAGCCTCACAGTTCCCCTATTAAAATGCTTCAGCAGCTTTAGCGATTTCATTATCTTTTTCCAAGCATTCCTGTCAAATGGCCTGCATACCTCAAGAAATGTCTTTTCATCAGGCGCAGGCAATGTTATGTAAAGCTGAGTGGGCTGATGCTTAACAAGCCTTTTAACCATATTTGGAAACGTTCCATTGGTTACAAGGAAAGAAGTCATCCCTTCCTTGTGTATCAAACCAACCAGTTCAGGCAGTTTTTTATACAGGCATGCATCACCACTAAGGCTTAAGGCTACATGTTTTGGCTTCATAGCCATGTCCACATTATTCCTATGTATCTTTTTGTTGCCATAAAAACCCACCAGTATTTTTTTCTGCTCTTCTACCAGCCCATTAATTATTTTTTTAGGCTCATCATCAAATTTCTTGCCAACGCCTTTGTAATTAATGTCCCTCCAGCACCATTCGCACCTAAGGTTGCATATGTCCAATGTTACGCTTGCCTGCACACATCTTCTTGAGTCTATTCCATAGAACTTGTTTTTGTAGCATTTATCTGTTCCCCTAATGGCTGTCCTGCAGTAATTGCATACCTTAATAGCAGAATGATTCCCAACAATTCTATAGCCTTGCTTCTCGAGTACGCTTTTCCTGCTACCTAAACCCATGCATGCATACAAATTAGAAGTATTTTATAAGTGTATCCTTAACAGTATCCACACTTCTTTTTGCCCTTTCCCTTTGCCATAAAAAAATAATCGTATAGGGCTATTTATAGATAATTTTTTAATGTTTTCCAGAAACTCGGCTGCGTCATTCTGTATTTCTTCAGTTATTGCATAAAAAACTACATTGTCGTCAATATTTCCATATTCATGAGCAATATATTTTTCATGCCCTTGGCGTTCTTTAGTTTATCGCACAATTCACTTGTTATTACTTTTTCATTACGTAAAGATTCAAATGCTTCTTTGTCCTCCTCGGGTGTCTTGAATTTATTTTCCCTTATAACCAAGAAAGCAAGGTCGGCTATGGCTTCTACAATTTTCTCAAAATATCTCTCGCAAGCAGCACGCGTCTTTATCTCGAGGTACTCATCAAAATTATACGGTGTTATCGCATCAAGCTCTTTAAGGTACTTCTCTACTTCATCGATTTTATCATTTATCTTGCTGTTCATGAATAATTCTTCCCTTGTCAATTTCCTTTTTTATCTTTTCAAGCAGTATATTATATACTTGTAAATCTACCCTATCATTCAATTTTCCAAGAAATCTTTTTTTGAATAATGTCGCTTCTCTAAGGTCAATTTTGAAGAATTCTACAGATAAATCTACATCAGATCTAAATGTCATTTTGTTGTTAACAGCACCACCAAACAATATTATTTTTTTAATGTTGCCAAAATCAGGATCATTTAGAATAATGGCCTTTGAGTCGTTCACAATCTCTTTTATTTCGTGGCCTTTTTTCAAATCAAATTCCTCAGAGAATCTATTAAGCTCCTTTATGACATCAAATTTTTTTCTTATGTCCCTTGAAAGCCGGTTCTTTTCTGATTAGGTCAGGCATATTCCAAGAGCCTGCTTCTCGATTATCTTAATCTCTCTATCTCCGAATATCTTCCTCACATTTGCATGGGTTTTAAAAAATGTTGTCAACTTCATTATAACCACTATTTAGGTTACTATAACCACTATTTAGGTTATATTTAATTTTTCTATTTCATGAGAAATAACTGGAAATTCTTGTATATTATATTCTCTGCTTCCTTCACATTAAGCTTCTTTATCTCAGCTATCTTCTTTACAGTTAATGTTACATTAGCAGGTTCATTCAGCTTTCCTGGAAATGGGCTTATCCAGGGCGCATCAGTTTCTGTCAAAAGCTTGTTTATGCTTGCCATTTCAGTTAGCATCTGGAAATGTTGGCTTTTCATTATGTTCGTAGGCACAGTAAAATAGTATCCAAGCTCCTCTGCTTTCTTTATCAGGTTCTTTCTACCCTCAAACATATGCAGTATAACTTTCTTCATCCCTGATTCTTCCAACAGCTGTATGCAGTCATTCTCTGCCTTTCTTGAATGTATTATCACAGCCTTGTCAATCCCCTTCGCAAATTTAAGTATTTTCCTGAAATTCTCTTTCTGCTCTTCATGATGCTCATGGTCAACATGGTAGTCCAAGCCTACCTCCCCTATGGCAAATATTTCATCCTTTTTCTTCTCTATGAACTTTAATTCATCATCAATATTAAACTTCTGTGTTTGCCTTGACAACCCAGATGCATCAGGCTGCAACCCGAGCAAATCTGTTGGATACAATCCTAAAGAGCATAATATCATGCTATATTTCTTTGACAATTCAAGCGCTTCCCTGTTCGTCGGTACATTTACACCCGAAACAACTATTTTGGAAACTCCAGCCTTCCTTGCCCTCTCAAGAACTTCTTCGATATTGTTCTTCAAGGCTTCATGTGTCAGGTGGCAATGAACATCAACAAGCATTTTACATTACAAGCATCAGCAATGGCTTGAACAGAAATACCAAAAGCTTTTCTATCCATGGCATTAGGTTTATAATTATTAGTGCAATGCAAAACACGGTGGCTACAACATATGCCTTCTTCGCCCTTGATTCATTGTTCTTGAAAACGCCAAGCATCAATGTATAGAACATCTTTCCTCCGTCAACAGGCCCAAGCGGCAGCAAGTTAAACAATCCAACTCCGATGTTTATTATTATTGCCCAGTTCACCAGCATCATAAGCCATAATGGAATTTCTGCAACAAATTTTCCATACCTATCAACAAGCTCTTTTTTCGGCACTATGTCTGCTTCAGGCTTGAAACTTATCCCGATGTACCCTTTCGATGCATTCTCCTTGTTTTCAGCAGCAACGACATTGTAGCTTCCCAAGTCAGTCATTATTTCAATCTCATCATTTGGCTTCAACAACCCCAGTTCCAGGAAAAATCCTTCTGCATCCTCATTTATGATTTTGCTGTTTATTCCTATTATTTTTTCTCCCTTCTTCAGCCCAGCAATGCTTGCAGGAGATCCATCCTCCACGCTCTCAAGGGTTATGTGCTTAAAATCAGCCTCAACAGTCTTGTTTGCCAGTTTCTCCATATCAACTATTGCAGTGTATTTTGTTATGTCATTTGTAAGGCCTATTGCAGGTATTGAAAGCCCAAAAAGGAATATTAGCATCAATGCAAGCAGCACATTCGCAAACGGTCCAGCAGAATAAACAAGTATCTGTTCCTTCTTAGTTTTTTTGTTCAGCTGCTCGTCATCAGGCTCAACAAACGCAGCAAGTATCGGCCCTAAAAAGGCAAATCCAGACGATTTCACATTTACATTTATGAACCTTGCATAAACCCCGTGCAAGAACTCATGCACTGTAGCAACTACAAGTATTGCAATGATCCAATGGAAAAATGACAGTGTTGGCATACCAGGTATTGGCACCCCTGGAAGCACAGGCGCTACCCCTGGTGGAGATCCAGGAACGAAAATCAAGTCTTTAGTTACCTTAACCAGTATAGCAAGCATCAAAACCATTCCAGAAAATCCAACGAATATTGAAACATATCCAGCATACTTCAAAAGCCTTGGCCACTTCCTTGCTATCTTTTCCATAAGCCTTAGCCCTATCTTGGTCTTGTAAAGTACAAACACCTTGTTCTGCACTACAAATTTGTCCTTGTACCTGTAATATATCAAGATAAGAAACAAGTAAAAGATTAATGCCATCAACAGGTCAACATTCATGTTACATGCCT
>JAGVXQ010000042.1 GCA_018303705.1 Candidatus Woesearchaeota archaeon | reverse complement strand
TTTTATCCTTGCCTTCAAAAAATCAACATAATAGAGGGGAGTGCAAAGGGCCATGATGCTGATTTTTTGAAGGCAAGGATAAAAAACCTGCTGGATGACATAGAACTTAATTTGAAAAAGCAAGAGGCAGAGCTTAATGAGTGATATAGCTGCCCTGGCAAGGGAGATAGCCAACATAAATGAAGAGGCCAAAAAATACTATGGATTCAAGCAGCAGGTCAAGAATTCTTTAAAAATTGCAAAGAACAAGGAAGAATTCCTTAAGGGAAAAACTGAGAGCGAGATAATGAGGGAGTATGATGATTACATAATGTACTTGTTTGGCAAGATACGCAAAAACCTTGGATTAATATCCAGTGAAATATATTTAAGCAGCAATGCAGTAACTCAAGGATTTAAGGATTACATGTGGAAAGAAGATACGGATTATGCAAAGAAGGATGTGAAAAAAGAGCAGATGCAGGCAAAAGGCGAGGGCAAGGCGAGGGCAAAGACAAATGTAGACATAGATGTTGACCAGGATTCATTTGAACGCTTTTTAAAATCAATAAGGAAAAAGAAGAAGGACATTGTTGTGATAAGGGATTATACACTGTATGAGCAGAGCGAATATGGAAGACTGGCTAACAGGTATTTTGAGAGGCTTAGCGTAAAGCTCATAAAAGAGAACAAGAAGTTTTTCGAGCCATTGTTCATTGCGATGAAATCATCTGATTTCAGGATACTCTCGAACACTTATGTAAGCATGATGATATTTAGTTCTTTTGCTGCGTTTTTTCCATTTTTCTTAATAACTCTTTTGCTTGTCAACAAGTTCATAGTGATAAGGGTAATGGCTGCCTTGATTGCAGGCCTGCTTGGCTCTGTTGCTGTGTTCGCATTGATTTATGCGTATCCTTCTACAATAGTTTCTACAAGAAGGAAGTACATGGAAGGTGAGCTGCCTTTTGTTATAGTGCACATGGCAGCTGTTGCTGGATCAGGGGCACATCCAATGGCGATGTTCAAGCTGATACTAAGCTCTGGAGAATACAGGGCATTGGAGCCAGAGATAAAAAAGATAGTTAATTACGTGAACCTTTTTGGTTATAGCATGACGACTGCGCTTAGGCTTGTTGCTTCTACAACTCCCCTGAAGGACTTCAGCGAGCTGTTGAATGGCATAGTAACAACGGTAGAGACAGGTGGAAACTTAAAGGAATACTTGACGATAAAGTCGCAGGAGGCAATGGAGAAATACCAGCTTAAGAGGGAAAAGTACATACAGAACCTTGCAACATTTTCAGATGTTTACGTGGGCATATCGCTAGTTGCGCCAATGCTCTTGTTCATGACTTTGTCAATAATAAACTCGCCGCTGCTTGGGGGAGCAATAAGCGGAATAAGTGTGGGGACCATAGCTGTGTTTGGAACATATGTTGCAATACCGTTGATGAATGTGGCATCATTAGTGATATTAAGCTATATAACGCCAAAGTAAGAATATGAGAATAAAATTCCATAACAAGTATTTCATAGGAATGGGGATTGCAGTAGTTTTGTTAGCAATAGACCTAATAGTATTTTATGGGAGCAGGCTTTTCATACCATTGATAATTGTTGCGCTGTCACTTGGCTGGGCGCAGTTTTGGATTGATTTCTTCAGTGAAATAAAAAGGCAAAAAGAAATTGAGGTAAAGTTCCTTGAGTTCATAAGGGGATTGGTAGGGACTGTAAAGTCAGGGATACCTGTTCCAAATGCAATACTTCATGTGGCTAATGAGGATTATGGAAGCTTGAGCCCTTATGTGAGAAAGCTTGCAAACCAGATAGAATGGGGCATACCAATACACCATGCCCTTGTAAACTTCAGCAATGACACAGACAATTCAGTAATAAAGAGGTCTGTCTCTATAGTCATTGAAGCTGACAAGGCAGGCGGGGACATAAGCGATGTGCTCGAGTCTGTTTCCCAGTCTGTGTTTAACATAAAGAGGCTTAAGGAAGAGAGAAAGGCAAGCACACATTCACAGGTTGTCCAAGGATACATAATATTCTTCATATTCATAGGGATAATGCTTGTTTTGCAGGTGTGGTTAGGCCCGCAGATGAACAGCTTGGGTGATTTTGGAAGCGCGGACATAGGAAATGTTGGATTCATGCCTGGCTTTGGTGGAGGCGGCGGAGAAAAGGTTGACATGGACAAGATATTTTTTTCAATGGTAATAGTGCAGGGATTTTTTACTGGACTGATGATAGGAAAGTTCTCTGAGGGAAAATTAAAGCAAGGCCTGCTGCACTCACTGGTTTTAATAACCATAGCGACGCTGATAATAACTACAGTAAAGGGAGGCATATAAAAATTGAAAAAGGGAAGCATGCACATTGACTGGATGATAAGCATGGGGATATTCCTAATGATATTCTTGGCAATACTGCTGTTTTTCAAACCAGGGTCTGAGACGGCATACCAGGGTGATTACTTAATTTCACTGGTTGAAAGCAGGCTTGTGAAAGAAACGTATTATGCGATTGAAAGAACGCCTATAGCATGGGACAGTGGCTTGCCATCAAAGGAATTTGTTGAATTTGGCTTCAATGGGAATTTTCCTGCCTGCGATGATGATGAGAATAATTTCGGTATAGTAAAGCCTGATTTTCAGTACATTGACTTTAAGATAGATGGGCTGTCTTGCAACTCAAATCAGGGAGATGGCAAAATATGGCTAAGGACAAGCGACCTGAGCGGGTTGTCTAAATTTTACGTGTTTTATTCTGATGAAATAATTTATACCAATAATAATGCAAACATAGAGTGCAGGCTTACTCCTGGCGGGCCAGGCCAACCGCAAAATTGTGAAAGAATGAACAATGATGACTTTAAGGTCGGGGTAAATGAAATCATTAAGGGCTTAAATTCTGTAAAACTAACAAGAAAGATAAATGACCTTGATGGCAATTATACTGGCACGAAAACATCATGGGGATATCCACAATCAAAGGAATTTAAGATATGCAAAGACAGTTTTAATAATTGCAAACCTGGGGATGATGTGAAGAAGATTCCTGACAATGCGAATGTTTTTGCGAAGGAGATAAGGATGAATGCGTTAAATAAAGACACTACACTTGACACAACAAGGGTTGAGGTGCTGATAATAAGGGCATGGTAAAGCAAGGCTATTTGAGGACTGTTGAAGCGATAATCGCTCTTGTGATAATACTAGGGGTAGTGTTTGTTGCTCTGCCGAGAAAAGAGCCTGGTGTCATAAAGGTTCCATATGCAGTCGGAGATGTGCAGGACATGATAAAAACACAGATAATGTCTGACAATTCATTGAAGGAATGCATAGCCAAAAATGAACCTAGCACAGGAGACTGTGATAGCTCTACACCACCTATTGACAGCCCACTTGACAAAGTTGGCGGTGTTATATCGGGCATAATTGATGCCAATGTTGCATTTAAAAACAGTTATGAACATGCATACACAATATGTGACAAGCCAACATGCCTTTGCGATGGCATTTGCAAAAAATACCTTGATTTAAGGGGGCCTTCTGATATAAACTCAAATGTTTTTATGAGTGATGTTTTTGTTGGCGGCGCTGTAACAGGCGGAAAGAACAAAATAGTGAGGTTTTGGATATGGAAAAAGTAGGGTCTAGTCTATTGTTTTATTTTGAATTTTTTCAAGAATCTCTTTTATGAAATCATTAACATTTACTCCGAAAGTGACTTTGCCTGATCTTGTCCTTACTGCCAAAGTTTTGTTTTCAACTTCCTTATCTCCGATTGTCAAAATGTAATTTATCTGCTCTAGTTGGGCTTCCCTTACCTTCCCTGGCAATGTTTCAGCCTTGTCATTGACTTCAACGCGGATATTGTTATCTTTAAACTTCTTTTCAATGCTTCTTGCAAAATCATTGTTCCTGTCATTTACTGTTATTATCTTGACTTGCACAGGGCTTAGCCACAATGGGAACTTGCCTGCAAAATGCTCTATCAAAATGCCCATGAACCTTTCAAGAGAACCAAAAGGAGCGCGGTGTATCATTACAGGAACGTGCTTTTTTCCGTCTTGGCCTTCATAAGCAAGCTCGAACCTCTGCGGAAGGTTGTAATCAACCTGGACTGTGCCGAGCTGCCATTCCCTTCCAAGAACATCTTTGACAATGAAGTCTATCTTAGGGCCGTAGAAAGCTGCTTCACCTTCTGCCTTGTCATATTTCATTTTCTTTTCTTTCAATGCATCTTCTATGTCTTTTTCTGCCTTTTTCCAAAATTCGTCAGAGCCAATATACTTGTTGCTATTGTCTTTTGTGCCAAACCTCGCCCTATAACTAGCGAAGTTCAATACCTTGAATATGTTCAATACTATGTCAATTACCCCTAAAATTTCTGACTTGACTTGTCCCTCTGAGCAGAATATGTGAGCATCATCCTGGGTTATCATCCTTACTCTTGTCAAGCCATTAAGCTCCCCTGATTTTTCGTACCTGTAAACCGTGCCGAATTCTGTTAGCCGCAAAGGCAGCTCTCTGTAGCTTCTTAAGTTGTTCTGGTATACCTGAATATGGTGCGGGCAGTTCATAGGCTTTAAAATGTATTCAACGCTTTCACATTTCATTGGCTCGAACATGCTTTCCTTGTAATAGGGATAATGGCCTGATTTCTTGTACAGATCAATACGGCCAATATGTGGTGTTGTAACAGGCAGATAACCATGCTTCAATTGTTCACTTCTAAGGAATTTTTGAAGCTCTTCCCTTATGATGGTGCCTTTGGGTGTTATTAGCGGAAGACCCGGGCCTACCAAGGGAGAGAGGAAAAACAATCCGAGGTCTTTTCCTAATTTTATATGAGACCGGTTTTCAGCTTCTTCTTTTAGTTTTAAGAATCCTTCAAGTTCCTTTTCTGTTGCAAATGCTGTTCCATATATCCTTTGAAGCTGCTCATTGCCCTGGTTGCCTTTCCAGTAAGCGCTTGATATCTTGAGAAGCTTGAATGCCTTTATTTCTTTTGTTGAACTGACATGAGGACCCTTGCACAAGTCAATAAAATTTCCAGACTCATAGAAATATATTTCATTATCTTTTATGTTTTTTAACAGGTCTAGCTTGAATTCTTCGTTCTTTAGAATCTTTTCTGCTTCTTTTCTTGTCTTTTTCTGCATGGTGAACTTAATGTCTTTCTTTATTATTGCATGCATTTCCTTCTCTATGCTTTCAAAATCTTCTTCTTTTATGCGTAAATTCCCAAAATCATAATAGAAACCGTCTTCAACATTCGGGCCTATGCCTAGCTTTGCATTAGGATAGAGCTT
>JAGVXQ010000041.1 GCA_018303705.1 Candidatus Woesearchaeota archaeon | reverse complement strand
AAGCTATGGGGTATTCACCCAAACTGGAATAAATTTTCAAGTCCAGCTAAGAAGGTATGATTCGAATCCCCTTTTTCTCAGGTATAACTACTACTTCTTCCCATCTTTTAGGCTATATTTCTTAACCAATTCTTTAGGTATTCTCAACCCCGAGCTTAGTTCCCATTTTGACAATTTCACCTGATACTTCTTTAAGGCCACATCAATCATTAAAATATTTTATGCCAAAAGATGTTTATTTCAGAGATTTTAAAAAGGAGGATAGTCTGGATATTAAAGGATAGCACAATCCTCGTTCTGCCTGTGGCAATAAATGAACAAATACAAAGAAATGGTTATACTATAATCAACACTACTTTCTAAAGCAAACAACAACGCGATATTTATTCTTGCTTTTCTGCCTGTCATACCCATAAAGCTTCTTGCTTATTTTAAGCTGTCCTCCAGCGAATCTTGCCTTGAGCTTTTTTCCTATTGCAGCAGCATACTTCCTGTCAGAAACATATATGTCATGCCCGAACTTTTCACTCTCTATTCTAGAAATGAAAACATTTTTTCTCTTTTCAATAAGATGGATTGCATAGCCAAAAACATCCTTGTCAGCTGGCCTTATTTGTATTATCGCTTCGTAATACCCCAAATCAAAAGACTTCTGCATGTGCGGTCTTTCCTATGAATATTATGTCCTCTTTTCTTATTATCATATTTTTCAATGCCAGCCCAACTGCATCGTTTCCGCTTATGTTCAATATGTCGGCGTTCTTCATCAGCTCGACTGCCTCTTTATCACTAACAACCTTTCCATTGTAAAACCCCCCTGAAACATCCAGGCATGCCTTTTCATCCTCAAATTTTTTTCCTACTATTTCCTTGTCGCATATTGCAGCCATGTTGGACTTGCCTTTCTTGTGTATTTTTATGCAGTACATCTACAGGTTGCTCCTCACAGGGCTCTTTGCACCGCATGCAGTGCACTTCATTATAGTTACATCATTATTCTTTATCAACTGAGTATCAGGCTTTTTGCATTCTTTGCATAGCACATAGTCATTCGCAAACTGTTCTACCTTTTGGTTCATCATACCTGCGCCAATTTTTCTCCCAAGAACAAGCCTTGGCCCGTCAATTATTGCTGGCGTTGCAAGCTCTCTTTGCAAATATTTAAGCACAAGCTTCTGCTCCCTGTGCAATACCTCGCATACCTCCTTGAAATTTATTATAATGGTCTTGCTGCCTTCTATATGGCCTTTTACCTTTGGCATGTCAAACCTTTCACCACTTGAAGAATTCTTCTTCGGAATCTTTTCCATTGCCCTTTTCAATAGCTCTTCGTATTGCATCTTAAAAGCCAGTCAAACCTCTTTTTAAAACCTTTGGCATAAAAAAAAGAAAAGCCTTCAAAGCAAAGACTTTATCCTTTCAATGTATTCAGCTACCTTGTTTCCATTTTCTGTTAGCTTTATTATCTTGATTCTGCCTTGCTTCTCGAAATCAACAAGCTTGGCCTTCTCCATCTCCTGCAGGATCTTAACAGCATGGCTGTATGTGCAGTCTACTTCCTTGGCTAAAACGCTTCCGTACCTGAACCTCGTGCTCTTCCTCAATGCAATAAGTATCATTGCAGGCTTTCTCCTGAAGAACACCTCAAATATATCCTTTTTTCTGGACATTCTTAGCTCCTACCACCTCTAAACTTATATTATTGTTTGTTTGCTATTTAAATGTTTTTGTTGCATACTATATTTTGCAATTTATATATTATAAAAACATATAAAAAGCTTTTTCTTTTGCTACTGTTTTAGAGCAAATTGGTTTAGAAAAGGTTATAATTAAGCAATTTATACATTTTCAAAATGATTGACATAAAATTGATTAGGGAGCATCCAGAAACTGTAAAGGAAAGCCAGAGAAAGAGGGGCTTTCCGGAAGAGGATGTGGATGTCATAATAAGCTTGGACAAGGAATGGAGATCTTTGAAAGAAGAAGTTGATGAGCTGCGAAGCAAAAGAAACAAAGTGTCTGAAGGGATAAACAAGGCAAAGAAGCTAAACAAAAATCCAGAGTCATTTATAAAAGAAGCAAAGGAACTCCCGAAGAAGCTTGAAGACAAAGAAACATTGATGAATGAAAAGATTAATGCAAGGGACAAGATACTGAAAGAAATTCCGAATATTGTTGACAAGAGCGTTCCTGTTGGGGATGCAAGCAAGAATAAAACAATAGAACACCACGGAAAAATTCCAAAGTTTAAGTTCCAGCCAAAGGACCATGCTGACCTGCTTGTTCACTTGGATTTGCTTGATACCCAAAAGGCATCTGACATGGCTGCATCAAGGTTTTATTACCTTAAAGGGGATTTGGTGAAGCTAAATTTTGCAATAATCAATTTTGCTTTAGACTTTCTGAGAAGCAGGGGCTTTGTCCTAATGCAGCCGCCTTACATGCTTAGGCGAGAGGCCTTGGAAGGGGCGTTGCCTCTTGGAGCTTTTGAGGAGATGATATACAAGATAGAAAATGAAAACCTATACCTCATAGGCACAGCAGAGCATGCATTAAATGCCTATTGCTTCAATGAGGCAATTGATGCAAAAAAACTGCCTTTAAGATTTGCAGGGATCTCTCCATGCTTCAGAAAGGAAGCTGGCGCGCATGGGAAGGACACAAAAGGAATTTTCAGGATACACCAATTTGAGAAGATTGAGCAATTCGTATTCTGCAAGCCAGGAGATTCATGGAAAGAATTCGAAGTTATACTTGACAATTCAAGGCAGTTATTAAAAAAGCTTGATATACCGTTTAGGTTCGTTGTTCTTTCGTCCCAGGATATGGGAAGGGTGCCAACGAAAACAATTGATTTTGAAGGATGGTTTCCTTCGCAAAATGCTTACAGGGAACTAGGCTCTTGCTCTAACTGTTTGGATTACCAGGCAAGGAGAAGCAACACAAAGTACAATGAAAACGGAGAATTAAAATTTGTGCATACCCTCAACAATACTGCCATAGCCACTGAAAGGATGATGGCCTGCTTGGTTGACAATTTTCAGCAAAAAGACGGCTCAATCAAAATCCCAAAGGCATTGCAAAAATATGCTGGCTTCAAGGCCATAAAGCCAAAAAAGTAATTTCAAAGTATGTTTTTTAAAACGTTAAAAATCTCTCCAGTCAATACTTAAATCCATAAAATCAATTTCTGCAAATCTATTGAGGTTTATTCTCCCCTTTCCTGTAAGATACTTAAAAATCTCCATTGTCTGAATGTTCGCTATCGCTCCAGCAATCGGACCAAGATTTCCAGTTTGCCTTATGTCTCTTATTTTTTCCATATTTTTCAATGGATCAACCCTCTTTTGGTACTCTATAAAATCATCGAATGTCTTGGTAACACCAGGAATAATTATTGGACCAACCATCCCTAAATGCAGATTGTAGCTTCCAGCAACACAATAAGCAATTTCATGTTGTACAGCATATCTGTCAATTATTCTTGTTGTGTCAGTAACTGACGGAAAATCAGCACAATTTACTAGAAAATTGCAACCAGAAACTATATCTCCAAGATCTTGATTTTCTTTAACCATCGTTTTGAACGCTACAATATTTGCGTCTTTTAATTTCTCTTTTATAACTTCGACTTTATGTCGACCAACATCATTGGAATCAAAAAATAATTGCCTGTTCAGGTTGCTTTCATCTACAACATCTGGATCAGTAATCCTTATTTCGCCTACACCTATTTGATGCAGACCATTAACAATCCAAGTTCCAATTCCACCTATTCCAAATACTGCAACCCTAGAATTTTCTATTTTTCTTTGTAATTTTAAAGTTTCTTCTCTTGAATCTGTAATTTCGTCTAAAAATAAGAGCTGCTTATGATGTCTACCTTGTTTTAAGTCTTCTTCATACCTCCTGACTATGCCCTCCTTTTCCAAAGCTTGTAAGCACAAATTTATGTCTTGAGCGCTGTAATTATAAGACAATTTATTTATTAGTTCCTGTTCTGATAATTCAGAATCAAGAGAGCCAATAATATCCTTAACTAAAGAATCTACTTGAAATCTTTTAATTCTGCGTGTCGCAGTCGAAATAAAGACATAATCGTCATCAGAATCTCTTAATATATACAATGAATCCTTAATTTTCAGCCTTGTGTCCATTTGAAACTATTTCTCCATACCTAATTTCCTTGTTTTCATCTGGCGCAAGCAAAACTTCTCCACTCTTATCTACCGGGGCAATAATTTTGTAATTTTTTAAATTTCTTCTTAGTAAAGAACCTTGCCTTAAATGCCAGCAACCAACTATAACTATAATCGTATGTGTTGTTTTTTTTCTATACTCTAAAATCCTGGAAAGATGGAGTTGCTCTCTTAATTTTATTATTTTATCCAACTTTCCTTCATCCTCTTTTGTGAGCTCTTCTTGGTTTTTAACTTTTCTTTGTAAGTTATCATCAAGCCCGAAATTATGAAGATCTATTCCTACTAGATTAATTTTTTTATCAAAACATAATTCTATTAATTTTTTTACTTCATCAAAAGAAGTCATATTAGAAACAACTCTTTTTTTAAGAATTTCCTTGAACTTCTTCTCAGAATCCAATTTTAAATCCTCCAGACTTTCACTCAATACAAATTTAGGATCTGTTAATTTTATTATCTCTTCTTGTTTTGAAAAATCATCAATAAAAGAATGAGTACTGCCTATAAAAATAAAAGAAAAATTCATTCTTTGCTCCAAATAATGTTTACATCCAATATTTGATGCTTGTTCCACCAGCATATACCTTGTCTTCAACCTTTCTAAAACCCACATAAATAGGGTTTTCTACAAGATATGCGGTTTCCTTTCTTATTGGTTCGTCTTTTTCCAATTTTTTCTCAAGGTTTTTCATATCCATATTGACGGTCCTCCTTATTTACAAACACATTTGCAATTAAATTATTTTGCCCTATGATATTTTCTTTAGCCACCTTTCTTTTTGCAGAAAGTCATTTATATATTTTATTAATCCCATTTTTGCTTCATAGCTTTCTGCTTTATTTTATATAAATGTTTGGTATATAATTTATATAATTCTTCTTGGCTAAGTACATTTGGCTATCCACTAGCAATTTATTTAGAACTAAGTCAATACAGTTTCTTTACTTAAACAGGCTTTAAAAAACAACCAACCAAAGCCTTTTAAGTTTTTCCTTCATCTGTTCTTCTATGTCATTGATGGATAAGCTAAAAGGCTCAAAATTTGCAAAACATGTTGTTTCGCCACTTGTTTTAGCTGCCTCTCTCTATGGCTGTGGTTCAGGAAATTCCAGTTCTGATTACTGCACAGATGGAGAATGTG
>JAGVXQ010000045.1 GCA_018303705.1 Candidatus Woesearchaeota archaeon | reverse complement strand
CTGACAAAAAAGGCATGTCTCTAGTAATAGAAATAAAAAAAGGTTTCAATCCAGAAACTGTCCTAAATCAACTTTATAAGCATTCCCAGCTTCAAACTACTTTTGGAGTAATAATGCTTGCATTGGACAGGAACCAGCCAAAAATATTTAACCTAAAAGAAGCAATATCATCTTATGTTCTGCATAGAAAAGACATTGTAACAAGAAGGACAAAATTCGAGCTTAAAAAGGCAGAAGACAGATTGCACATACTTGATGGTTTGGTGATCTGCTTGAAAAACATTGATGCTATAGTTTCTTTAATTAAAAAGTCAAAGGACCCGGGCATCGCTAAGCAGGGGTTGATAAAAAATTATGAGTTGACAGAAATACAAGCACAGGCTGTTTTAGATTTGAAACTGCAGAGATTAACCTCATTGGAGCAAGACAAGATAAACAAGGAGCATGATGAGCTTATTGATGTGATTAAGGAACTAAAAGACATCTTGTCAAAAGAGCCAAGGATTTATGCAATAATAAAAGACGAGTTATTAGACATAAAAAACAGGTTCGGGGATGAAAGAAGAACCGAAATAATCGAAAGCAATCCTGATGAAGATATTACAGAAGAATCTTTGATAAACAAGGAAGATGTCGTTGTTACAATCACTGAAGCAGGCTACATAAAGCAAACTTCTCTAGATGAATACAGGCAGCAGAGAAGGGGCGGCAAGGGAATAATAGCAACCACAACAAAAGAAGAGGACATCGTAAGCCACTTGTTCATAACTAACAACCATAATTACCTATTGTTTTTTACAAACAAAGGCAAGGTTCATTGGCTTAAGGTTTACCAGATACCAGAGGCATCAAGGTACAGCAAGGGCAAGGCAATAGTTAACCTGCTGCACTTGGCTGATGAAAAGATAAACGCTGTATTGCCTATTATTGAATTCAAAAAAGAACTCTTCTTGCTGTTCTCGACTGAGAAAGGAATATTGAAAAAAACATCCTTAGAGGAATACTCTAGGCCAAGGCAAGGTGGAATAACAGCAATAAACTTGCGAGAAGATGATGAGCTTGTCCAAGTAAGATTAACCCCGGGAAATCTTGAGATGGTACTAGCAACAAAGAAAGGCCTTGCTGTAAGGTTCAATGAAACAGATGTAAGCACTGTTGGAAGGACAGCAATAGGGGTCATTGGAGTAAGATTAGAAAAAGATGATGAAGTCATCGGATTGGAAGTTGCATTGAAGACAGGTACATTGCTTACAGTTACCGAAAACGGCTATGGAAAAAGAAGCAAGATAGACGAATACAGGCTAATAAGGAGGGGGGGCAAAGGCGTGATAAACATGCAAACCTCTGAAAGGAATGGAAATGTTGTTGGCATCAAGACAGTAAAGGACAATGATGAGATAATGCTTATAACAAAGAACGGGGTAATAATCCGAGTTCCAGTCTCTGACGTATCTGTTATTGGCCGTAACACGCAAGGAGTTAGGATAATGAAGCTTGACGAAAATGACAAGATCAAGACCGTTGCAAGGGTAATAGCAGAGAACAACCATAACAACAATGACAATGGAAACAACACAAACAAAAATGGCAATGGAATAAGTAATTGATTAACCTATTTTCCTTATCTTTCATAATTTACAGAGATAACTGCACTTTCATTGTGCTTCTTATGGCCAGAATAAAATGAATATCTGAATTGCACACTGTAAATATCCTGCCCATCTACCTTTGAAAAAGACTTATTTCCAACATTAACATTTGAAAATTCTTTTAAAATTTTTGAGATAAAAGAATTAACCATATTCTCAAGCATAGACGATGCATTCTTTGGCAGCTCGCCCTTGCTTAATTTTATGATCTTGCTCATTCTTCTAGTATTCTTTGAGGTGTTAATGTAATGATTACTCTATTTTTGAACAAATGCCATAACTTCTTTGGCTTTTTTTGATCTCTTCTACAATCTCTTTTCCAATGTACTCAATTATAGATAAAGTATAGCCATCTTTCTTGGAGTTTTTTGCATCGCTTCTATGGGTCTTGTCCTTATACCAATTGACCCTTGTGGCAACTCCCATTGGTAAAATTTTCATGCCCATCATGGAACAAGCCTTCATTAGGTTTGGCGTTACACTGTCCCCTTCCTTGCTGCAGTTTATGAAAGCGCACAATTTTCCGAAGAGCCTTAGCTTATATTCCACCTCTGGATTTTTTGAATATCTTATTGAATTTTTGAGGTTTTTGCCATCACCCCATAATTTCTCCACACCACCATCAAGGGCGCATAGCCTGGAAAGCATAGTTTGCAACAAAGGTGGCCTGCTGTAATATTGTGTTGATGAAGCGAATATAACCCCGTCTGCTTCCATTAGGGCTTTGTAAACTATCCACATATCATCTCTTTCACCAAAGCTCCATTTATCATTGTAGATTTTAAAGAACTCTTCTTTGCTTAGCATGTCATATGCAGTTTCTATCGGTACTATTTTATCGCCTACAAACATGTGGTCCTTTTTAAAATAATAACAGTCACATTGGTTGAGCTTTTCATTAAAGCGGCATTGTGCAGGGCATGTGCTGTAGCATTCTTTGCACACCCCTATTTTTAAGTCCCTTAGGTCGATTAGCATGGTTTTGGCACCTGCCATTTCTGCTGCATTTAGGGCAAGCCTAAGGTAATAAATGCTTGTAGGGTCTTCCCTTGCGCATTCAAATTTGCTTCGCTTTCCACTAGAAATACCAACTATCAATATTGGTTTGTTTTTGTTAGAATATAATTTTTTCTTGCAAGGTGACTTTATCTGGCCTTTTTTCATTTACTTTGCTGAATCTCCAGGTCTTTTAAAGTTTTGCAAAAATTGTTTTTGTATATTGATGTTCAGTTTTTCATCAGCCCATATCCAATCAATCTGAATCTTGAGCCAACAAGCCTTGAAAGTGTTATCCTGTCTGTTGGATCTGCGCATACCGGCCTCTTTAGCTTTACATATACGCTATTCTTCGCTAGCTCAGTTACTATTCCAGTAGTTGCAGCTGAATTTACATTAAGCATCAGTATCTCGCTCTTTTTTATTGGCTCCACATTTATCTCATTTGCAGTTCCAACAACTCTTTTTAGCAGCTTTGGCTCAATCTTCAGCTCATAAAATACATTTGGAAGCTTTCCAATATGCCCTATTATATTTCCAGTCAAGCTGTCTGATTTCACTATGCTAGGATCAAGTTCTGTCAATATTGCTACAGAACCCCCAGGCATTGCAGAATCTATCTGGTCATTTCCTGTTCTTAGTTCTATTATCTTTGTTGTTATTGGCTGGTATATTACCCTGTTTTCCTTCTCAACTCTAAGCCCTGGCCTTATCTCTATCTCATCATTAATTTTCAATATCCCTTGTTTTATTGCCCCGCCTACAACGCCCCCAGAAAGATTCTTTATGTCTGTTCCAGGCCTGTTTATGTCAAAAGACCTTGCCACGAACATCAATGGCTCTTTTGTCAGGTCTCTCTTTGGCGTAGCGAATCTTTCTTGTATTGTGTTTATTAATACATCAACATTTATCCCGTGCTGTGCTGATACAGGTATTATCGGCGCGCTTTCTGCTATAGTTCCCTTTACAAAATTCTTTATCTGCTCATAATTTTTCAATATCTGCTCCTCTGAAGCCAAGTCAATCTTATTCTGAATTATTATTATGTTTTTTATTCCTATCATATCCAAGGCCATTAAGTGTTCCTTGGTCTGCGATTGTGGGCATTCCTCATTTGCAGCTATCAAAAGTATCGCAGCATCCATTATCGCTGCTCCGCAAAGCATGGTTGCCATCAATGTCTCATGCCCTGGCGCATCCACGAAGCTGATATTTCTTACAAACTTAGCATCAGAACCGCACTTTTCGCATTTTGAGTTTATTGTATACACAAGCTTATCACATTTTTCGCACTTGTATATGCTTGTGTTAGCATACCCTAACCTTATTGTAATTCCTCGCTTAATCTCTTCAGAATGCGTATCAGTCCATTTTCCGCTTAACTTTTCTAAAAGCGTGGTCTTTCCAGAGTCAACATGGCCTGTCATTCCTATGTTTATGTCAGGCTGAACCGATGTTTCATGAGATATATTCTTAACCACTAAAGCAACCTCCAAAATACATAAGGTGTTTAGAAAAATGTGATTTATAAATCATTCTGTTCAATCTTGCAATTGTGGTATCTGGAAATTATTTCGTACAATCAATCAAAGGGTTTATATACAAAGAGAACATAATATACAATGAGATAAAACATGCCTAACCGAGATATAATATTTGGCAATTTTGGACCCAAGAAGCAATATGAAATTCTATGGGATGAAGAAGACTTTGAAGAAGAGCAGCAGTAGCATATTTTGAAAGCACCAACTTTTTAAGCAATCTACCTTTTAATAGCCTATGGACCATGAAATGCAGAAAAAATCTTTGGTTGAATATTGGCTGAATAACAGTATAGTAACTGACAAAAATGTTATCGATGCTTTTAACAATATTCCAAGGGAAAATTTCATTCTTAAGGAGTATATTGAACAAGCCTATGGAGATTTTCCCTTGCCAATACCAGCAAATCAAACAATATCCCAGCCCACTACTGTCATGTTAATGACACAGGAGTTGGAGCTTAAAAAAAATGACAAGGTTCTTGAGATTGGAACAGGTTCAGGATACCAGTCAGCAATAATATCTAAAATCATTGGCAGCAAAGGAAAGGTTATATCAACAGAAATAATTCCTGAGCTGATAATATTTTCAAGAAAAAACATATTTTCGCTTGGAATTAAGAACATTAAAATCATCAAAGTTAATGAAGGTGAAATAGGCTGCAAGAAGTACGCAAAATATGACAGAATAATAGTAACATCCGCAATGCCATCAATACCCAATGGAATATTAATTGCGCCTGTCGGCGATGAATACAGTCAAGAAATGCTAAAGATAAGGAAGCTTCCATACAATAAATATGATGTCAAGAGACTAGGCATGTTTCAGTTCGTTCCTTGCAAAGGAAAATTTGGGTTTTAGTGCAACGTCCCGAAGGGTCGAGCCTTTAGGCAGGAGAGGAGGTCACTACAAGATTGGAAGTTGGAATAATTACTTCTAGTGTCGCCAAGTAATATTGAACATCACAACTATTCAACGTAATATTTTCCTGGAAGCCTTGCTATTGCATAACTAAGCGCGGATTTTGCAGATTCAATGTCCTTTTTGTCTATGCCTACGCTTATTATTGGCTGGTCTTTTTTTACCTGTGCTGCCGTCCCTACAGCTTTGCCGAAAGCCTGCGACATCCCAGGGCTCATTCTATCTGCCCCTGCCCCTGTAAGCATCTTGTGCTCTCTTAAAACATGATGTGGATAAACCCTGACCTTAAGATGGTAATTGTTTCCCAAAGTATCAGCTAAATGCTTGTGTATTACCTGCCTTGCTGACTCAAGTGCATTATGCCTTAACTGTATGTCCTGCCTTGTATACAAACTTACTTGTGCATCAAACTTCTTTTGAAGGTTTCCTTGGTCAAATTTTACTATCTTCAGTGGCGGTATTGCCTTTATGTAGCCCTTTGCCTTGTACTTACTTCTTCTTGTGTAGGCCCTCACTATGTTCCTGTAACAGACTCCTTTTCTTAACCCTGCCATTTTAATCTACCCTTGCCTTCGTTCCCAATGCTTGGCCAGGCAATCCCTTCTCGAATATCGTTCTTAATGCCCCAGAATTTCCATGCGGCTTTACTATTTCTCCTTTTATTTCTATTCCAGATTTTGTTTTCCATGTTATTTTCTTGCCTACAAGCTTTGCTGCCTTTTCAGGAGTATTTATGTTGTTAACTTTTATTATTATGTGGTTTCCTTTCTTTGTCCTGTAACTTCCCCGAAAATTTACTATGGTTGCTTCCATGCTCTTTTCTCACCAACACGTATTTTTAAAGGTTGCGAAATGCTTGCTGTAAAGTTAGCGTCTGATATAACATCCGAATTTAGCGAAGTTTTGACCCATCGAAAATTTCGACCTCGTGAGGATTTGAGGCAACACCAAAACCTGTCCTTTCTGCCTTCACAATCAATCATAGTTTCATCTGCATAGAATTTGATCCTAAATTATAGCCTTGATTTTCAATGGACTTATGAACTTTCAAAGTGTACCTTCTAACCCAATCTAAGATAGAAACGTGGCTTATCTTATAGTCAAAATGCCTCTTCAGTTGGTTTCTCATTTTTCTGCTCGATAAAAGTGTAATAGAAAAATTGAAGTGGAAAGAAGGTCAGGAATTGGAGGTGGAAATTAAGGAAAACTCTCTGGTGGTCAAAAAGAGCTAATTTTTTTATTCAAAATTCCAGACGTTTACGTTACAGCTCACGAAATGCGGTTTCTTCTAACTTTATAGGCATAAAATTTGCAATGGCAAATATGCCAAGAACAATTACAACTATAAAAATTGAAAAATACAACCCTCTTTTCATCTTAGCAACGATCAATAGCTAACACAAACCTCTACGTCAGTCCCAAAAAGCTTTCTTAAATCCTCGAATATAGGCTCCCTGATGAATGACCTTTGTGGTATCTTTGCAGATGTTAACGCCTTGTCCATCTCTTCCAAGGAGCTTTTTCTTATGTTTTTCAAGCCCCCATTTACTATGTCGGCCATATTTATGTTCTCCTTTTTATCAAGGTCCTCTATTATGAAAGCTGTTTTTTCAAGCAGTATTATCTCCCCAAACTTGTTGTGCCCATACTTGAACCTTATCTTTGCCCTTTCTATTTCAAGACCCCTGGATCTTTGGATGTATTCGGAAACAAACTTTATGTAGTTCCTTGCCTCCTTGGCAACCATCTCAACCTCTTGTTTTGAAGGTTTTTTCTTAGAGTCATAATCCTTCTTTATTTTTATTACAGTTTTCAATGTCCTTGCCATATGGCTTGGAAGCTTTCCTGTATCTATGAGGTTCTGCTTGAATATCCTTTCTATGTCATTTATGTTAACATCTCCAAGGCCAGATGTATACAAGGCATCCTTTGTTACCATGATTATTGCATCATAGGAATCGACAATGCTGTTTGTCCTTGCCTTCTTTTCAATCTCAACGAAAAGCTCCTTTATTCTTTTCAGGTACATGTCTGTTTCCTTTAGCAGCTTGTCTATCTCAGCTCCGCTGACCTCTTTTATCTTGTTGTGCTCCACATCCTTGTAGTACTTTCTTATCTTTTCTAGTATGTCAACGTATTTCTTCTCAAGGATCTTTTCCTTTTTTACGAACACCTCTTCCATCATTGCAACTGTTTCCCTTGGCGTTGTTGGTGGTATTCCATACAGCATCAATGCTGCCTGTGCAGAGTTCAGCGTTGCATAATACAAATCCTCTCCTACAACACTAAGTAGTTTCTGCTTTGTCCTCTCCAGCAATCTATCTCCAATGTCCATATTCATATCTATTGCCTCTGGACTTGGCTTTATCCTTCCCATCTTAAGCAACAGTTTCCATGGCATGAAAACTCCCCTGTCATAAAGCGGAACCCCATCCCTCAGGAAAGTGAATATCACAGGATTCGCATCCTTAACACTATCCCAGAAATCAGTCAATATGTATGTTTGAACATGAAAGTTTGCCTTCACTCCTGCAATGTCAGCAGCTTCATTGCCCATGCCCTGTATTATTGACCTTAACTTGTCCTTTAGCTCTACCCTCGGCATCTTTTTTACATCAGTGTCATCTATTACTATGAAAACGTCTATGTCATTCGGGTTTGCATCGCTCCTGAACAAGGAACCAGCTCCAACATAGCTTAGCACATACTTCTCAAACTTCTTTATGGACATGGTCTTGTGTATCTCGCTTACCTTCAGAGCGCTTAATATTCCCTTGTCATAGATTATCGCTGACATCCCAATCATCTGCAGCAGTTCATACTTGCCATCGAAGCATGATTCTTTTAACTCTGAAAGGAACATTGACTGTGGCGCAAGGTTCTTGTTTATGTCCTTTGCAATCTTGCTTATGTCATCAAATAACTTTTCAATTGGCTGCTCATTTGGTATCTTGGAATTATCAGAGTCATTTAGCAATACAAGGATGTTTATGTTGTCCTTTTCTTCTTTTTTGGCTTCCTTGTTTGGAGGCAGAAGAGCTAGCCCTATTAAATCCCTGTCAAACCTCTTTAATAATTCATCTTTCAGCTTGTCAAGGTTGTTTTTTATTGACTTGAACTTGTCCTTTACCTCTTGAGGTATTTCATTATCCTCAAAAAACTTCTTATCTTTAGAATTATATTCATCCATGCACCATTCCTGTTTTGGATTCTTTATAAACATTTCGTTGAGTTCTTAAAAAAATTGATAGAAAGTGTTTTAAATTATGGTCTAATGGTATATTGGCAGAAAATGGAAGAATATTTTCTCAACGCCAAGTTCGATGACATACTTGGCCAGGACGAGGCAAAGAAGCAGCTGAAGTCAGCATTGCTTATGAAAAGAAACATAATAATAGCAGGCCCTCCCGGAATTGGCAAGACTACAATTGCGAAAAACATAGCAAGGATTCTTCCAGATGTAAAAGCTAACAAATGCCAGTATCATTGCGACCCAAATGATCCCTTATGCCCTGAATGCAGGAATGGAAAGCTAGGTTCTATTAATGTAAGCGGTGAAAAGAGGTTCATAAGGATACAAGGCTCTCCTGATTTGACTGCAGAGGATTTGCTTGGCGACATTGATCCAATAAAGGCCTTGAAATTCGGGCCATTAAGCATAGAGGTATTTACCCCTGGAAAGATATTTAAGGCCAACAGGGGCGTCTTGTTCTTTGACGAGCTTAACAGGTGCCCTGAAAAGCTTCAGAATGCTCTTCTCCAAGTCTTGGAAGAAGGCAAGGTAACCATAGGCAGCTATGACATTGAACTGCCAGCTAACTTCATATTTATTGGCTCGATGAATCCAGAGGACTTTGCCGGCACTGAAAAGCTTTCAGAGGTTTTGCTTGACAGGTTTGACATAATATACATGAATTATCCAGAAAGCACAATCATAGAAAAGGAAATAGTAAAAACAAAAGGCAAGAAGATAACAACCATAAATTTCCCAGACCACTTGCTCCAGTTCATGCTTGATTTCATAAGGTCGTTGAGGGGCAACAAGGACTTGGAGCGAGCACCCTCAGTAAGAGCCTCTCTTGGCCTATACGAAAGGGCGCAAAGCAATGCCCTTATTGGAAAAAAGAAAGAAGTTGATTTAAGGGATTTAAGGGATGCAGTAAAATCAGTATTGTCTCACAGGATAAGGCTAAAGCCAGGGATAAAATACCTTAAAACTCCAGAAACTTTTTTAGAAGAAAGCTTTGACAAGCACCTAGAGGAATCTGAGTACAAGGATTCTGAAAAAAGTGGTGATTTTCTTTAGCCTTGATGAAAAAAAATACATTGAAGAGCTTTCAGGTCTGATGAAAAGGCAAAGCGAAGAAGACAAGCTGATGAATTCTGTTCTTGAAGGCAATAACAAAAAGGAAGGGAAAGTAATAAGGAACGCAATAAACCAGGGCATATTTAGCTTTAATCCAGACATGATGTTCCAGAACATAACCCAGAATTATTCTTTGGCAAAAAACATATATGGAGACACCTTGCTTAGGGAGCTTGTTGGAGAGGTTGACAACCCAAACATTCCTGAAGTAAAGAGGAAGCTTAAGAGCACTATAAAAAAAAGCATTGACTCTTTAAAGGAAAAAGGTTTTCTCTCAAGCGAATTTGAAATCAATGAAAAAGGCCTGAAGCTTGCAGCTCTTTCATTGTACACAGAGGAACTGAATCATCTCATATCTAAAGGATTGATAGGCGAGAGAGTGAACAAGAAGCTGTCTCATTACGGTGAAGCAGAAGATTTTAGGAGTTTCAAGAAAGGCGACAGGTACAGGGACATATCACTTAAAAGGTCTGTTAAGAATGCAATAAGAAAAGGCCATTTCGAGATAAATAAAGATGACTTAAGCGTTATAAAAAGGGACAGCAGGGGCCAAATATGCCTGATATATGCTTTGGACGCCTCTGGTTCTATGAAAGGAGATAAGATAGACTCTTGCAAGAAAGCAGGCATAGCACTTGCATACAAGGCAATAAATGAAAAAGACAAAGTTGGTTTGTTGGTATTTGGCTCAGGCATAGAAGATGTAGTTCATCCAACCCACGACTTCATGCTTCTGCTTAATAGTATCTCCAGGATAAGGGCTAAAAAAGAGACAAACATAGGGGATACTATACTTAAGTCTATAGAAATCTTTCCAAACGAGGATT
>JAGVXQ010000046.1 GCA_018303705.1 Candidatus Woesearchaeota archaeon | reverse complement strand
CAAGTTCAAGTTCTGATTACTGCACTGATGGAGAATGTGTTGTTACTCTATATCATCCAGAGCTTGACGAGCTTACATTTGGAGATGAAGACCGCAACAAGAACGGCATATCTGACCTAGGCGATTGGGCAAATGACATATCTGTAGGATGTAGATTAATGATGAGTACAGGCGAATGCGTCAAATTTAATCCTAGTAATTATGCAGAGTCCGCAAAAATATGGACTAGTGAAATAGAAAGAACGAGGGTAGATGGCATCCATAATGAAGTATCAGATTATTATTACATGGGAGGAATGGTTTACTTCTTGAATATACCTGACATGAATATGGATTCCCTTGTCTTTAATGCCTTAAATTATGAAAGAGATTAAGTTAATTATTGACATTTAGGATTAAGAATATTACTATCTGTACAATCAATCTCATTTTCGTTTTCAGGCTGTTCAATAAGATTTTCAGCTGGCTCATTGCCTATAACATCTTGCCCTGAATTTTGCTGCTGTATTCCTGTTTCTTCGCTGCCATCTGCTTCATTTAATCTGCTGGTAACCCAATCACATTCATAATCATCACATGATCCTACAAAATAGCTTGATGCCTTTGTTATCTCTGCTGCAGCATAAGTATGCTTGCCAAAAAAGGTCAGGCATGAAACTTTATGTGCTTCATATGTTTCCTTGTCTATTATTGCCATCTTGCTTTCATCGCACTTATCATATATTATGGCAATCATTGCGCTCGGCACAAATTCACCATATGGCTCTGCAACAACTATGCCACTAAGCTGGCCTATTTCATTGCCTTTCTCTATGCCCAATGAAATTCTTGGATTTGAAACCATGGTTCCTTTCTGCAAAATAAGCATGCCAACATTGCCTAATGAGTCTATCCTTTCATCATAATCAACTATACCATCATCATCTGAGTCAATTACCCTTTCTTCGTACAAATCATATGAATAGCTTTGCTTTCTGATTGCTATTGATGCCTTGTCATCTCCGACAACGATTCCGAAATCAGCGTCAACCTCTATATTTTTTTCGTTTATTCTTGTTTCGATCTCAGGTCTTTCGCTTACACTCCTTATTCCGCTAATACCCCCAAAACCTTCGCAGTTTATGGACCTCATGTGGTCCTTTATCCCTGCAATGCCGACTTTTCTCAGGCCCTCAACCAAACCAGTTGTTATGCAGTCATTTATGTATTGTTTCACTTCATTCACTTTCTTTAGGGCAAACTGCTTGTTTGATATAGAAACCCCTGCCAATGATATGTACATTATAACCATTAATACAACCATAATGACTACGACAAAAGAAACTAGCATGAAAGCTGTAAGCTGGCCTCTTTTTTTATGAGATCTTGCCATGTACCAACAGAAGTAGCCTTCTATTTAAAATCTTTTGGTGGAATAAACTTAACAGGCGTTATTTAGCTTCATACAAAAGTAAAAATATTATTACGAGGGAAACTATAGAAGTTACTAAAAGATATTTTGGCTTCTTAATTATAAAGGGTATCAAATTAAGGATTATAACTCCAATTCCGATTATTTGATTTAATTGTATCATTTTATACCTTATTGCATCATTATTTTTATGGCTTCAATCAATACACCAATACCAACGATAATCAAACCCAGATTAACATAACTTATTGCTGTAATTATACCGCCTAATATCAGTATAAAACCTGCAATAATGTCTATTGGATTAGTCATATTACCAATATACCATCGAGTTTTGTATATTTATCTATTTTTTAGCAATCTCTTGTTTTACAATACAGAAATTGTGAGATTGCAAAAGCTTTTTAAGAATATGCGCAAGCCAATTATCCATGACTGAGCTGATAATCTGTGAAAAGCCATCATCAATGGAAAAAATAGCAAAGGCCCTGGCAGACAATAAGGCAAGCAAGAAAACAGACAAAGGAGTTTCTTATTATGAGATATCGCACAATGGCAAGGACATAATAGTTACCTGTGCAGTTGGCCATTTGTACACTCTTGCAGAGCAGAACAAAAGCAAATGGGCATATCCAATCTTTGACATTGAATGGAAAGAATCCAGCAAAGCAAGCAAGTCAGCATCGTACACCAAAAAATACCTTGATGCCATAAAAAGATTGGCAAAAGATTCTGAAACAATAATAGTTTCAACGGATTTTGACCTTGAGGGAGAGGTCATAGGCCTAAATATAGTGAGATTTGCATGCAACAGGAAAGATGCATACAGGATGAAGTTCTCAACGTTAACAAAAGATGAATTAACAGAATCCTATGAACATGCTTCTCATCATTTGGACTGGCCACAGGCAGAAGCAGGCGAGACACGACACTACCTGGATTATTATTATGGCATCAACCTGTCGAGGGCATTGACTCTTGCCATAAAGAATTCAACAGGCGGCTTCAAGCTTATGTCATCTGGCAGAGTTCAGGGCCCTGCATTAAAGATACTTTCCGATAAAGAGCGGGAAATACTTGGGTTCAAGTCAGTGCCTTTCTGGCAGATAGGTATAAAGACAGAAAATGATATCATAGCGATGCACAAGGATGACAAATTCTTTGATGGCAAAAAGGCTGGAGACATATTCAAGAAAATAAAAGGCCATGATGCAACTGTTTAAAAGGTTTCCAAAAATGAATTTGAGCAGAAGCCTCCAAACCCATTTGACCTTACATCAATGCAGATGGAGGCATACAAGACATTAAGGATTTCACCGAAAGAAACATTGGCATTGGCGCAGAACCTCTACATAAACGGGTATATATCATATCCAAGAACAAGCTCGAACCAGCTGCCTCCATCACTGAATTACAGAAAGATACTTGAAGGGATTGCAAGGCAGCTAAAATACAAGGCATTGGCTGAGGAACTTCTGAAAAGAAAGGCATTGATGCCGAACAATGGCAAAAAAACAGATTCTGCTCACCCAGCCATATACGCCACTTCAGAGATTCCTAAAAAGATGACAGATAGAGAATCAAAACTGTATGATTTAATCGTCCATAGAATACTTGCAACATTTGCAGACAACGCTGTAATGGAAACAGTTAGCATAGAACTTGATGTAAAGGATGAGATATTTTTGGCCAAGGGCACCACAACAAAGTTTCCTGGCTGGCACAAATTCTATGGAAATTACGTGATGCAAAAAGAAAATGAGCTTCCTGAAGCAGACCAGGGCCAGATATTGAAGGTAAAGGAATCCAAGCTTTTTGAGAAGGAAACTCAGCCTCCAAAAAGGTACACACCTGCTTCAATAATAAAAGAACTTGAGAAAAATACGATCGGGACAAAAGCTACCAGATCTGAAATCATAGACAACCTGTACCAGAGAAACTACATAAAAAATGAGTCCATAGAAGTTACAGACATAGGGTTAAAAACTATAGAGACACTTGAAAAATATTGCCCTGAAATAATAGACATAAAATTAACAAGGCATTTTGAAGAGGAAATGGATCAAGTAAGGGAAAAAACAAAGAAAAGCTCTGAGGTTCTTGATGAGGCAAAAGATTCCCTGACAAAGACATTGAAGCACTTCAAGCAAAATGAAAAGGAAATAGGCAATGCCCTTGGAGAGGCAGCAAAAGAAACAAGGGACAAAGAAATATTCATTAGCAAGTGCCCTGCATGCAAGGAAGGTGACCTTCAAGTGCGCAAGGGAAAATATGGAAGCTTTGCTGCGTGCAACAGATACGAGCAAGGATGTTCAACAACATTTGCCTTGCCGAAAAACTGCCTTGTGAAGAGCGCAGAAAAGAATTGTGATGTGTGCGGCTACCCGAAAATATTGGCGATACGGGTGAGAAGAAAACCACAAGAAATATGCATCAACCCTGATTGCAAAAGCAAGAAATTAAATGGAAAGACTTGCCCTAAATGCGGCAGCAGCCTGGTAGTAAAAACAAGCCATTACGGGAGCTTTCTTGCATGCCCTGGATATCCAAAATGCAAATACATAGAAAAGCTCCCAAAAGAATGATCATATACTGAATATTCCTTTTTCACATATCTCAAACAATGCGTCTTTAACAAATGGCTTTTCTATCACTACCCTCCTAGGAGATTTTTCAAGCCTTATTACCATATCACTGCTTCCTGTGACTATCTTTCCCCCTATTGGCTTCAGCATTCCAGTTTTGATGTCACTGTAAACCTGCGTTGCCATGATAACAGGTATTTTCCTTGACAATTCCTTTAAAACATTAACCTGCTTTCTCAGTATCAAGTTCGCTTTCTTATAGTCCTTCTTTACATAAACCCTGTAATGAGCCCCTATGGTGTCAACAACAACCAAAGAAACACCTTTGATAGACCAGATGTCCATTATTGCCTTGTGCTGATGGTAAAAGTTTTTTGCATTTATTACTATCACCTTACTTATTACATTTTTAAATTCGCTTGTTAATTGCTTAATTCTCGATGCATTGAAACCATTTTCAGTGTCCAAGAATATGACCTTGCCTTCTTTGATTAATTCTATTGCTGCAATCTTTGCCAATGTGGTTTTGCCTGCTGACGCAACCCCATAAACCAAGGTAAGCCCTTGGTAAGATCCAACAAGCTTGTCCATTACATCACATCCAGTTTTGGCCATGCAAGAAATATACATGGCTTCTTTAAAAGCTTACCCAAAAAAATCCGGATGAATTTCAGTTAAATGCAATCAAGCATATAAATGTTTAAATAAAATGTCTCTTTCTTAAGATCATGCCCGACTATGAAACAAAAATTGAAAGAGCACAAAAGGTGTTTAATGGCTTAGTTGGATTTATAGGCGAGAGTATTTACTTACGAACAGGTTTAATCAATTTGGGTTTTGAAATCGAAGGTGCTGAAAAAGATTATAGCGAAGATGGGCATAACGTCCTATATTTTAGAAGGCCTAAAAAAGATAATGTTCTTGAAATTATATTATTAATTCATCAAGTTGGATACAATACTTGCCAAGGCCATACAAAAAATCCACACTTTCATTATGAATTAGAAGTTCATTCACCACAAATACCAGGTATTAAGTTCGATTCAAGAACTATTACTCAAAAAGCATTAGGAGAAACAGGGAAGGAACCAACAAAAATTCCTATACACAGCAGCAACATTTTATTAGCAGCGCAGAAATGTATTGAAAATTTATTTGTTGAAAAACAAGCCGAATAGTAACGAACTACATCGTATTTACCAAACATGAATAAATAATTCTTGAACAGGATAAAGTACAAGTCTCTTCTTTTTCTGTTGGTTATTTTATATGAATCCAAGTCCCCTATGGCAGGCTATTGTATTTGGTAAATGAAAGTATCCATTGCACAACCAACAAGAACAATATTACTGAAAGCAGCAGAGGTGCAAGCCTTATGTTAACATACTGCTTCTTCTCGTTTGATATCTCATCATATGCCCTTGCAAGCTCCTTTTTGTTTCTTGCAGCATAATAAGCACCATTGGTTTCCTCTGCCAAGCCCTTTAATGCTTCTTCATCTATTGTTGATATGGCCTCGCTTCCTGCAAATTTTCCACCTTCAATGGTTCCTATGCCAATAGCATACACAACAACATGGTTTTTCCTTGCGTAATCCACTGCAAGCTCAAGCGGAACCCCAACAGTTGACCTCCCATCAGTAAGCAACACTATGACTTTAGGCCTTGTTTCAGGCATTAACAGGTTAACAGAGGTTATAACAGCATTCGCTATGTCTGTGCCAGCTATCTCCTTAATCTCAATGGCCTTTATTGTTTCTTTCGTTTTCTTGAAATCATTTGTTAGCCCCAATTCAACAAAGCTAGTTCCGGAGAAGGAAAGCACTGCTGCCTTTGCATTCCTCGGAAGCTTTTCAACAAAATTGCTTGCAGCATCTTTTGCAGCCTCCAATCTATTTGGCTCAAAATCATCAGCAGTCATGCTTGCGCTAGAATCTACTGCAACAACAAAATCAACATTAGAGGTTTTTCCATTGTACCATACTGTTGCTCCAGAAGCAGCAAGAACAAGGCAAACAAATATTACCAAACTAACAAAAAAAGCAAGTATGTTGTAGCTGAATATCTTTGCTGGCTTGAACACCCTATAAACCGCCTCAAAATTTGAGAATTTCAAAGCAGTTTTTTTCTTGTAATTTATGTTGTAAACATAAGCAACCAACAAAACAGGTATTCCCAGCAGAAAATAAAGCGCCCTGGGATCGCTGAACGTTATCTCCATCTTCTGTTCCTCATGTTAAAAAAATTCGTTACTGGCTCTATAAAAGACTGGTTTGTGTAAAGCTTTATGAACCCCCTTCCTGCCTTCAAAAATGCCTTTTCTACATTGTTCTCCTGCCTTCTTGTGAAATCCTCATAATCCTTCTTTATTGCATCACTGTTTACAGTCACTTGCCTATTAGCGTAAGGGTCTTCCATGGTAACAAGCTCTCCCTTGCTTGGCATCTTGCTGTCTCTAACATCCCTAACCATAATGCCTATGATGTCATATTTTCCTGCAAGCATTTCTATGCTATCCTTCCAGTTTCCTTTCATGCTTATGAAATCAGATATTATGAAAACAATGTCACTTTTTCTTGCAAAGCTAAACAAGAAATCAGATGCCTTCTTGAAATTGAAGTTCCCATTGTAGTATCTCGGGTTTGTTATGCTTTCAGCAAATATGTAAAACTGCTTTGGGCCGTTAACGAATGGATACTTGCATTTTGCGTCATCAGCAAACAAGCAAAATCCAACCGAATCCCCTGACTGAAGTATTACATGTGCAAGTGACAATGCAACTTCTGCAGCATATTCTCCTTTAAGCTTGTTTCCAGACCCAAACTTCATAGTTGAGCCAACATCAACAAGAAAAAATATATTCATGTTCCTTTCCTCAACGAATTCCCTGATAAGCATTTCATTTGCCCTTATGGAGGCCTTCCAGTCTATTAAACTTGCATCATCATCGTTTTCGGAATATGCCCTAAACCCATCAAACTCAATGCCCTTGCCCTTGAAAACGCTCTTATACCTTCCCATGGCTCCTGCCTTAACAGGAGATTTTATTGAAATATCCAGGTTTAATATGTTTCTTATGTCTACGTATAGCCTGCTCATGTTATCTTTATTTTTTTAAGAATTTCATCTATTATTGCATCAGTGTTTGCTCTTTTTGCAAGCCCCTCGTATGTCAATATTATCCTGTGCCTCAACACATCATGCGCAACATCTTTAATGTACTGCGGCACCACAAAATTTTTTCCATTGAGCAAAGCCTCTGCCCTTGCTGCTATGGCCAGGTTTATTGCTGCCCTGGGAGAGGCACCATATTCTATATAATAGCCACTCTTTATGCCATACTTTGCAGGATTTCTGGTTGCATCAACTATCCTAGTTATGTATTTCTTTACATTGCTGTTTATCAGTATATTTTTTGCATCTTCCTGCATACTCAACAACCTGGAGATTCTTATTGCTGGCTTTATGTTGTAGTCCTCAAATTTTCTTATCGTTATGTTTTTGTCTATTATTACAGTTTCATCATCCAGGGTTGGATAACCGATATAACTCTTGAACAAGAACCTGTCAAGCTGTGCCTCTGGCAAAGGGTATGTGCCAGAGCTTTCTATGGGGTTTTGTGTAGCCATCACAAAAAACGGCAATGGCATTTGGAATGTTTCTTTGCCTATTGTTGTCTGCTTTTCTTGCATGGCTTCAAGCAGAGCGCTTTGCACCTTTGGCGGCGCCCTATTAATCTCATCAGCAAGAACAAAATTAGCAAATATCGGCCCTTTGACAACATAAAATCCCCTGTCCTTGTTGTATACTGTTATCCCTGTTATGTCTGTAGGCAATAAATCAACAGTAAATTGTATCCTTGAGGTGTTGCATCCTGTTGCCTTTGCAAGCGCCCTTAAGATTATTGTCTTGGCAGTACCAGGCAAACCTTCCATCAGCACATGGCCGTCTGCTATCAATGCCCTAAGCAATGTATGTATTGTCTTGTCCTGCCCCACAACCAGCTTCTTTATCTCCTTCTTTATGTTGTTTAAATCCCTTTCATAAGCTTTTATATCCATACATTAAACTGAATTTTGACGAATATAAATAGATTTACTGTAACTTAAAAATAGCTACAAAGATATTTATATTACAATATACCAAGAAACAACATGCATTTGCTAAAAAATCTTTTCAACAACAAGGAAAAAAAGGTTACAAGGAAAAAAAAGGACTATATTATTCTTAAGAAGCAATTCCTCTCGAAGCTAAGCCGCTCCTTGAAAAACAAGAACCAACTAATATTCATAGATGCCATAAAGGAGTTCTTTTCTGAACTGTTCCACATAAAATATGAGTTTACTTTGGGCGAGCTTGCAAAAATAGCATCATCAAAAAAGATGAACCAAGGGACAAGGCTAAAATTGCAGTCAACAATAAATGACATAGAAGAAGCGTTTTATTCATCTGAAAGAATTGAGAAGCCCAAGCTCAAGGAATTCCAAGCCAGGCTTAAAGAAATAGCAAAAGACCTATAGCTTCCTCTTGTACTGCAAGGGGTTCTTTATGTTTCTGCAGAAAAAATCAGGCTTGCATACATTTAAGTCTTTGTAATATGCTGCATTGTCGCAGTTGGGCGGCATTATGTCTGCCTTTTGCCTTTTGCACCATGAAACGTGGCTTTTTATATAGCCTTCTTTAAGCTGCTCATAATTCTTCTTGTTCCATTCAACAAGCATATTATCTATTTCATCGTATTCATACCCTGCTTTTCTCAGGTAATTTACCAGTACAAACAATGCCCTCTTCCTGCCGTCTGTTTTAACTCCCTCCAGTATGCACAGCATGCATGGAGCAAACAAGTCCGGCTTCATTGCAATACTAGGCCTCTCATATTCAACTTTCTTCTTCTCTTTGATTGCATACTCATAGTTTCTAGTTCCAAAATTTCTTTCATGCCAATCAAATGCCTGTACCATCAGATTGCTTGCCTCCCCACTTTCAGCATCCCTTTTCAAAAACTTAACCCCTGTTTCAACGTTCTCTATTTTTGCCATTTTCAGGTCAAATCCAATTATGTCCTCTTTCCTTATCGGCACGCTTACTAAACCAGTCTTTTCGTTTATTGAGAATGCAGCCCTGAAAAGATGCCTTGTTGATATCAGCGCAGGGTCTATGTCAACAATGCAGAAGGGGTCTAGCATATTGTTTTTCACTACATCATCAAACTTTTTCTTGGTAACCTTCATTATCTCATCAACGCTGCTTATTTCCAATATTTTTTTTCTTAGCTCATCCTTTATCATATTTTTCAGGTAAGCAGCAACTATTTTCGTATAATCTGGAAACAGCATCCTTACTTCCTTTCCGTTCACCTGCTTGGGAAATGCCTCAAACGGTATTATTAT
>JAGVXQ010000040.1 GCA_018303705.1 Candidatus Woesearchaeota archaeon | reverse complement strand
GAAATACCCTGTAACAGCTCTTTTCCTTATCCCTGTCTGAGAACAAGCCCAAAGACCTTGAAAGCCATTGAATCTCATCATTAATATCCTGGTTAGAAGGTCTTCTTACACGCATTATGGTTATTCTTTTGAATTCCATCCATTCTATCATATTATTGAAATATTTAAACTTTTGTATATTCTATAGTATAGAAATATTTATAAATAAGTAGAGTTTACTTCAACAAGTGTTATTTAAGATGAACAAAACAACAAATGAAAAAGACAAGAAACCAGCAGAAAACAAGCCCACTGATGACAAAGAAAAACTGCTTAATGAATACAAGGAGCATCTTCAAAGATTGCAAGCAGAATTTGACAACTACAGGAAAAGGGTAGAAAAAGAAAAGGAAGAATTCTGCAAGATCGCAAGTCATGAAATAATATACAAGCTGCTTGGCATACTTGACAGCTTTGAGCTTGCGTTGCAGAGCAAGGACAAAAACCAGGATTTTGTAAAGGGCATTGAGCTGATATACAGCCAGCTTTATTCCATGCTTGAAAAAGACGGGCTAAAAAAGATAGAATCATTGAACAAGAAGTTTGATGCAGATTACCACGAAGTTTTGTTGATAGAAGAACATAATGACATGGAAGAAGACATAGTAATAGAAGAATTGCAAAAAGGCTACATGCTTAATGAAAAGGTGCTTAGGCATGCAAAGGTAAAAATCAGCAAGAAATCCAAGGAGGAAAAGTAAAATGGCAAAAGAAAAGATAATAGGCATAGATTTAGGCACAAGTAATTGTGCTGCATCAGTAATGCAGGCAGGAAAGCCAGTAATAGTTCCTAGCGCAGAAGGCGCTTCATTATATGGCAAGGCATTTCCATCTGTTGTTGCATTTACAAAAGATGGCCAGTTTTTTGTAGGTGAGCCAGCTAAAAGGCAAGCTGTTTCAAATCCAGAAGGAACAGTAACAGCTGCAAAGAGAAAGATGGGAGAGAAATTCAAGTACAGCATACATGGCAGGGATTATACTCCCCAGCAGATATCGGCCTTTATATTGCAGAAGATAAAAAAAGATGCAGAGGAATTCATCGGCGACAAGATAAGCAAGGCAGTAATAACAGTTCCTGCTTACTTCAATGATGACCAAAGGCAGGCAACAAAAGATGCTGGAACTATAGCAGGCTTAGAAGTAATCAGGATAATAAATGAGCCTACTGCTGCTGCATTAGCATATGGTCTTGACAAGGTAGAAAAAGAAGAAAAGATTCTAGTCTTCGATTTCGGCGGAGGCACTTTGGATGTTACGATAATGGAATTCGGCGGCGGAATATTCGAGGTAAAGTCAACATCCGGAGATACTCAATTAGGTGGTACAGACATGGATGCTTCCATAGTGAATTTCATAATAAAGGAATTTGAAAAAGAAACAGGTGTAGATTTAAACGACGACAAAACAGCATTGCAGAGGATAAGGGAAGCAGCTGAAAAAGCCAAGATAGAACTGTCAACTACCCTGGAAAGCGACATAAACTTGCCGTTCATAACAGCAACAAACAAAGGGCCAAAGCACCTTGCAATGAAGCTTACAAGGTCTCAATTGGAAAAATTAGTAGACCCAATAGTGCAAAAATGCAAGAAGCCAATGGAACAGGCAATAAGGGATACAAAGCTAAAAAAGGAAGATATTGACAAGATAATATTGGTCGGAGGCCCGACAAGGATGCCTATCGTAAGGTTGGATGTAACTCCGTTGACATTAGGCATCGAAACACTCGGTGGCATTAGAACTCATTTAATAGAAAGGAACACTACAATACCAACAAAGAAAAGCCAGATATTCTCGACAGCAGCAGACAACCAGACATCAGTTGAGATTAATGTTCTGCAAGGCGAAAGAGAAATGGCATTAGACAACAAAAGCCTTGGGCGTTTTATGCTTGATGGCATACCACCAGCACCAAGAGGCATTCCACAGGTAGAGGTAACCTTCGACATAGATGCAAATGGCATTATACACGTGTCTGCAAAAGACCTTGCAACAGGAAAGCAGCAGTCAATAAACATAACTGCATCTCAGAAGCTGAACAAGGATGAAGTCGAACGCATGAAAAAGGAAGCAGAGCAATATGCATCTGAAGACAAGAAAAGAAAAGATACAGCAGAGATAAGGAACAATGCAGATACCTTGGTGTACTCAACAGAAAAGATAGTAAGCGAGTATGGCAACAAGATCGACAATGAAACCAAGGACAAGGTTGAGAAGTGCATCAATGAGCTTAAAGATGCATTGAAAGAAAATGAATCTGAAAAGATAAAGGCCAAGTACGAAGAGCTGCAAAAAGTCTCGCAGGAAATTGGCACAAAGATGTACCAGCAGATGGCAAAGGAGAAATCAACATCTCCCGAACAAGGCAATGAAGAAAAAGCAGATGGCGATAATGTTGTCGATGCTGAAATAGTGGAAGAGAAAAAGAAAGAAAAGGAGAAGAAATAAAAACCCTTCTTTTTTATTTTTTGAATTATGGCAAAAAAGGATTATTATGACATACTTGGAGTAAGCAAGAATGCAGGCAAGGATGAAATTAAAAAGGCCTATAAAAGATTAGCGTTGAAGTACCATCCTGACAGCTCTGGAGACAAGTCAACAGAAGAAAAATTCAAGGAAATCTCAGAAGCATATGCAGTTCTTTCAGATGATGAGAAAAAGAAGGTATATGACAATTATGGCCATGCAGGCTTCGATCAAAGGTTTAGCCGGGAAGACATATTCAGGAACGCTGATTTTAGCAGCATATTCGAGGATATTTTTGGCGATGAAAGCCCATTTGGGTCAAACTCAATGTTCGACATGTTCTTTGGTGGCAGCAGAAGAAGGCACCGCGGCAATGATTTAAAATATAACCTCACAATAGAATTTGATGATGCTGTTAACGGTGCTGAAAGAACCATAGAAGTTGAGAAAGAAGTTTTGTGCGATAGTTGCAAGGGTACAGGTGCAGAATCAGGCAATCTAGCAAGATGCACCAAATGCAACGGAACAGGAAGGTTTACAAGAACACAAAGGACGCCATTTGGAATATTTACCCAATCAGGCACTTGCCCACAATGCAGGGGCCATGGAAAAATAGCAGAGGATGAATGCAAGGATTGCGATGGCTATGGCATAGTCGAAGAATCCAAGAAGATAAAGATCCGTATACCGAAAGGCATTGACAATGACCAAATTCTTAAGGTTCATGGCGAAGGCCAGGCAATAAAGAATGGCCAGCCAGGAGATTTGTATGTTGTTATATCAGTTAAGCCCCATGAATTGTTTCAGCGAGAAGGAAATGATCTGCATATAGACATCCCAATAAGCTTCTCCCAAGCTGCCTTAGGAGATGAAATAGAAGTCCCAACACTGGAAGGAAGTTCCATGATAAAAATACCATCAGGAACACAGATAGACACAATATTTCGTTTAAAAAACAAGGGCATAAGCGAGATGCAAGGTCATGGAAAAGGCGATTTGTTTGCCAAAGTTATCGTCAAAGTCCCAGGAAGCTTGAATAAAAAGCAAAAGGATTTGTTGATAGAATTCGCAAAAGAGAGCAAGGAAAAGCTCAGGTTTGAAAAAGGATTTATTGACAGGATCCTTGGAAGAAAGTAATTGCAGCCGGTGTTAATGCATCAGAAAGTTTTTCTGTTGGGATAATTAACTAGAAGTAGGTTCAAAAAATAGAGTTATCTCTTAAATGGGTCGCTTATAGACAATACATATTTTCCAGTTTCTTTGTTAGGAAGGTATTTGTTTGCAACATCAATAATTCTTTTAGGAGTGATTGTATTACACCTTTCAAGCAGCAGTTTCGGAGTTAGCCCTTCATCAAGTTTTAGCTCTATAAGGCTCATTCTGCCTTCGTTTGATTCAAGTGCCTTTGCAATGTTGTATATAAGCCTCTTCTTGGTGCTTTTAAGAACATCATCATTGACCATTCTGGTCTTCATTATTTCAATCACTTCAAAAATACCTTCTATGGCCTCGTCAATCCTTCTTGCAGGCACTTTTGCATATATCCAGCACTCGCCGACATTGTATTTTCCAACCATGTTTGCTCCAACCTGGTAGGCCAGCCCTTTTTTTAGCCCAATATTCTGATATAACAACGAATTAATGTCTCCAGCAAGTATCCTATTCACTGCCCTCATAGCAAATTCATCATCATCTCCATCTACAGGTCCAATGAAAGATAAGCTGACAGTTGCAGAGCTTTCATCAATATTGTCTGTATTTAATGCTCCAGGCATTGGCATATGCAAAACCGTTTTTTCAGTCAGCGGCTTAAGTCTTGGAAAAAACCTTTTTGAGTCATTACCAACAGGAAAAATACCAAAGTGATTTTCTACTATTGTTTCTATGTTTTTTGGCAGCTCGCCAACGACGATTAATTCCATGTTATTTGGGCAATATCCCTTGCTATGAAATCTTCTAAGGTTTTCTACACCAACATTGATTATTATCTCTTCCTTTCCAAGCCCAAATATTCCCCTCGGATGTCCACGGTAGAATGATTTTGCGAATTCAATGCTTAAAAGGTAGCCTGGCTCGCTTTTTTTGTCATAAATCTCTCTTAATACCCTATTGCGCTCACCATCAACCATCTCTTGATCAAAACGTGGATTTAAGACAGAGTCAGATATGTAATCTATAAATGAAATTAAGTCACTTGCAAGTATGGTCCCGCTAAAAACTGTTTTATCTATAAAAGTCGTAGCATCAAATTGTCCATATCCAAATGAGCTCCTTATCATATCAGCAGTTTTTGGGTCATATTTTGAGCTTCCAGCAGTAATAATGCAATGTTCCACAAAATGGGCTAATCCTTCTTCACCATTTTTTTCATGAGCATATCCATAATTGACCCTTAGCTTGATTGCAGCAGTTCGAGTCCTAGTGTTTTGCAATGCCACGAATAGCCCATTGTCAAGCCTGTATTCTCTGCATTTCCCATTTATTGATGCCATGATCGCCAAGGTAAACAATTAACATTTTAAATCTTCCTGTTTTTTACCATTATAAAGTTGTACAATTAGATTAAGGGGTAGTAACTTACAATCAAATCACGCATCGAAATGAAAAGTTTTAAATATTAGTATGATAAATCATACTAAAATGGATAAGATAAAAATGTTGTTCTTTGAAGAAACTTTAAAAAGATGGCATTTTAACGAGATTGTGCATTTGTCTGGCATGAGCAGAGAGAGGATCAACCATTATCTGAAAGAACTTACTAGAATAAAATTCCTAAAACATATCAAACCAAAGGGCAAAATGCCGTATTATTTGGCAAACAGGGAATCAGAAAATTTTAGGTTTGAGAAAAAAATGTACGGCATTAAATTGCTGCAAAAAACAGGGCTTTTTGAATACATTAATTCAATGCCCAATGTTAATACTGCCATATTATTCGGAAGTTTCAGCAGAGGGGATTTCAACAAGTCAAGCGATGTTGATATGTTTATATTCGGGAATGTAAATGGCTTCGAACTGGCAAAGTTTGAAAAAATGATCAAGAGAGACATTCAATTAATTGCCTATGATAACATAAAAAGTCTAAAGAGATATCTGGACCCCATGTTAATTCCAAATATCTTTAAGGGTTTCAACATAAAGGGCAGTTTAGAGCCATTCGAGGTAAAAATAAATGCTTAAAAGAAGAACAGCAAAAGAAGCTTTTGAAGAACTCGCAGAACAAGGCTTTTATGAAGAAGCAAACCTTGATAAATATGAGGTTGAAAAGGTTCTTAGGCTGGTGTTAGAAGACTATGAATTTGGAAAAACATTAAGAAAAATCACCAATCCAAATTGGAGAGTTATTTTTAATATTAATTATGATGTGCTCAGGGAGTTATGCAGCCAACTTATGAGATTCAAAAGGCAAAAAATAAGCAATCATCAAGGACTTTTTGCTTTCATAATATTAAATTTTCCAAAACTGGAATTTGATTGGGAATTTTTAGAAACCGTGAGGAATATGAGGAATCAAAACAAATATTTTGGATCAGATATTTCTAAGGAGAATTGGATATCCATAGAACTTAAGATAGATCTTTATATATCCGCATTAGATAAAGAGGTCAAGGAAAAAATAAAAGAGACCATATGGAAAAGCTAAATTTATTACATAAGAAACTTCTTAAGCAACATGGCCCGCAAGGCTGGTAGCCATTGTATAATGCAAAGACAGGCAAGTTTGAGTACCATAATGGAAACTGTGATCTGCCCAAAACAGATGCCCAGGGGTTTGAAATATGTGTTTGAGCGATTCTGATGCAGAATACTTCTAAAAAGATAGGATAAGGTTTAAATAGTTTAACAGTTTAATAGTTAAACAATAAAACTTATGGAGGAATGTGCTATGGAAACTGAATTTGTCAAAATGAGCCCAAAGGGCCAATTAGTGGTGCCGCAAGAGATACGAGAATCAGAGGATTTCGAACCTGGCGATAGGTTTATAGCCATGTCTATAAAAGAAGGCATATTGTTCAAAAAAGTAGAAATGCCTGATTTAAAGAAAGAATTTAATAAACTATCAAAAGAGATTAGATCCCAATTTAAAAAACAAAAGATAACATCTAAAGATGTTTCAGAGGCAGTTAGATGGGCGAGAAGAAGATAGTTTTAGATACAAATATCCTAATTTCGGCTTTAGGGTGGAGAGGCAAACCTAATGAAATATTCAGAAAAGTAATTAATGGAGAACTGGAACTAATTATATCAAAAAAACAAATTGAAGAACTTCAACTCACACTCGAATATCCAAAATTTTCTTTTACAGAAAGCCAAAAATCAAGATTTTTAGAAATATTGTTAGCTGTGGCTAGAATTGTAGAAAACCATGGCAAATTTGATTTAATAAAAGATGATCCGGATGATAATGTAATTTTGGGGTCTGCAATTGAGAATAATGCAGACTTCATTATTAGCGGAGATATGCATTTATTAAGATTAAGAAAGTATAACAACATAAAAATAGTTACAGCAGCCGAATTTTTGGACATCATTAAATATTAAATTCCAATAAGCCTAAGCCAACATGCAATAATCTGCCAAAGGAAAAAAATGAAATTAATAGACAAAATCTATCAAAAGCTTTATGATAAATACGGCCCACAAGGCTGGTGGCCATTGTATAATGCAAAGACAGGCAAGTTTGAATACCACAAAGGAAACTACGACTTGCCAAAAACAGACCAACAAAGGTTCGAAATATGTATTGGAGCGATTCTGACCCACATACCGTATACTTACGGTATATAGAAAGTATTAAATACTAGCTTATTCTACTGTATATATACCGTATATAGACCTT
>JAGVXQ010000034.1 GCA_018303705.1 Candidatus Woesearchaeota archaeon | reverse complement strand
GATCAGACAATCTTTTGAAGGGCAGCAATTGCTACATTAATCATGCCATCATCTGGCTCTGACGTTGTTATTTTCTGAAGCAGTGCACCAGGATATGTTACTATTTTTAGTATGGCGCTATTATTTTTTGAAGAGGCTTTTATTATTTCATATGCAATGCCAAGAACCAAGGGCAGAAAGAGAAGGTGCGTTATTGTTCTTATGAGCATTGATGTGCTGCCAATAATGTAAAACGCTGCAAGGTCTATAAAGGAGAATGAAACAATAGCCACTATGAACATCACAAGAAGGAAGCTTGTGCCGCATCTCTTATGGACAGTAGAATATTTTCTTGCGTTTTTCAAGTTCACTTTCTCATTGTTTTCGTAGCAGTTGATTACCTTGTGCTCTGCGCCATGGTACATAAAAAGCCTTCTTACATCCTTCATGAATGATATTATGTAGACGTATGCTATGAAGAATATTATCCTTATGATGCCTGTTATTATGTTGAAATAGAATGCTGTTTTCTCTATACTTAGAGCTTTTGTGGTTATGAGTATTGGCAGGAAGAGGAAGAATGCTATCGCTATCATGAATGAAAAAGAAGCTGTTATATAGAACCTATTATTTGATTCCTTTTTTTCCTTGGCAGAATTTTCATCTTCAAGAAGGCTGGCTGAATAGTTTAATGAGTTTATGCCTATCTTCAGCATCTCGAAGAATGTTATTGTTCCGCGGATTATGGGGATGTTAAGATAGGAGTGTTTTTCTGTAAGTGATATGAATGTTTCTGATTTCGTGATTATGCCCTTTTTCGTCCTTACTGCTGTTGCTATCTTGTTCTTGTTCCTTATAATCACCCCTTCAATTACTGCCTGCCCGCCAATGGTTTCCATTATTTCTCCTGGCTTATTATTGCAACCAAGTGGTTTTCATTGAAATAATTCTTAAGCATTGCTGCTATGCCCTTCTTTTTGACTTTTTTTATGCCCTTTATGTAATTTTTAATGCTGGAATTTTCATTGATGCTGTTCCAGAAGAGCAAGGTATCAGCAAGCTTTTTTGGGTCTTCATTTTCTATCATGAAACTGCCTTCTATGAAGTTTTTGGCCTCTGATATTTCATCATTTGTTGCACTTTTTAGAGAGTCTAGCTCTTGCTTTATTATTCTTATGACTTCATCTATGTTGCTCTTGTCTGTTCCAACATAAATCGCGAAATAGCCATAGTTCTTGCTTGCCTCATAAATGCCGCCTACGAAATAGCACAGGCCTCGCTTTGTCCTGAGCTCGTTGAAAAGCCTTGAAGACTGGCCTCTTGCAAGCATTGCCCTTATGACGTCGGCTGCGTAGCTTTCATCGCTATTTCTTTTCGGGGCTTTGTAGCCAAATACAAGGTATGATTGCAGTATGCTGCGGCTTTCTATGAATTTTTCAGGTGATGAAGATGCTGGCTCTTGTATCAGGGAAATCTTTTCATGTTCATCAGGATTCAAGTTGTTGAAAGCGTTTTCGAGCATTTTTTCATCGATGTTTACATTTCCGATTATTGCAAGGGCCATGTTGCTTAGCACGTAATGCCTGCTGTAGTATTGCATTATGTCTTCTTTTGATATATTGGTTATTGTTTCCTTGTAGCCGTACAATGGGTGCTTTAACTGAGATGACTTGTAAAGGTTCCTTAGGAAGAAGACAAATTGGTAAAATTTCGGGTCATCTTGTGTAAGGTTAACTTCATCAAGTATTACCTTTCTTTCCTTTTCTATGGATTCTGGATCGAATTTTGGGTTCTGGATTATGTCAGATATTATGCTTAAGGCTTGGGGAAAGTGCTTTTTTGGAACTATGACATAATACAATGTTCTGTCGTGGGATGTAAATGCATTAATCTCGCCGCCGACCTTTTCTATTTCATTTGCTATATCATGGGCGTCTCTTGTCTTTGTCCCTTCAAAAAGCATGTGCTCTATGAAGTGCGAGATGCCCCTATTATTATCTGACTCATGTATAGAGCCGATGTTAACCTGCATTGCCAGGACAACAGATTTAGAGCTTCTTTTTTCAACCATTATGTTAAGGCCACTGCTTAGCTTAAACTTGCGCATGCAAATAATTTTATATAGTGATTTATATTAATTGCGGTATGCAGCTTAAAAGGTTACAGGAAATCATGAATAGAAAAAAGCTTGACCTTATTCTTTTGTTCAGCAAGGACATAAATTTCAAGTATTTCAATGGATTCAATGACTTCAATGGAATAATTGCTGTTTCAAGGAAAGACTTTTTTGTAATCACGAATAGGCTTGAGGCAAGGACTGCAAGGATAAAATCAAGGATAAGAAAGATATTCTTGGTTAAGAAGGACATTAACTCCGTAATTAAGGGCGGGACAAGAAACATTAGGGTTATAGGGATAAACAAGGATGATGTCACGTTAAACCAATACAAGCGGCTAAGAAAAGAATTCAGGAATGCAAGGTTTACTGATGTAAGCAAAGAATTAAGCAATATCAGGTCTGTAAAAACTGGCGGAGAGATTAACAAGATAAAGATGGCCTGCAGGACTTGCGATTCAATATTTTTCAAGTTAGAGAGGGTTCTGAGCAAAAACAAGACAGAGATAGAGATTGCAGACCTTATAAGAGAAGAAATAAGAAAAAAGAATTGTACAGAGGCTTTTCCAGCAATAGTTGCAAGCGGCAAGAATTCAGCAGACATACACCATTTGCCTACGAACAACAAGCTTAAGGGATTTACAATAATAGACCTGGGAGTCAAATATGATGGATATTGCAGCGACATGACAAGAACTTTTTACGTAGGAAAGCCAAGCAAGAAAGAAATTAATGAATATAGCAAGATACTTTGGATAATGGAAGGGATAAAAAAACCTAGTGACATTAGAAGCGCCAAGCTGATGAAGAACCAACACCATGCATTAGGGCATTCTGTAGGCATCGAGGTGCATGAAAAGCCAACATTATCCAGGGAAACGAATTTGAATGATGGCATGGTTATAGCTATCGAACCAGGGATGTATGGAAGGAACTATGGAATAAGAATAGAGGACATGTTCCTGGCCAAGAACAATAAGCTTATTAACCTGACAAAATATACAAAAAACTTAATAATTATACAGGGAGCTGCTTAGCATGCCTAACATGAAAATAAATGTTGTTTTTGTCAAGGCTGAACTGGTTGTTGACAATTTGCTTGTAGTGCCTATAACAGAAGAGGAATGCAAGGAGAAAGGATCATACCCAAAACAGTTAAACACTGCAATAGAGAACAAGGATTTTAAGGGAGAATTAAACCAAACTTTAGTAATATACCCCGAGCATAATTATAGTGCAAAAAGAGTCCTGTACATCGGCCTTGGAAAGGAATCCGAGATAAACAAGGAAAAACTAAGAAGGACTTATTCAAGCGCTGCAAAGGTTGCAAGGTCATTGAAATCAGGAACTTATTCTGTTTTGCTGCCAATCATAAAAAGCATAGACAGCATAAATGTTGCAAAGGCTGTTACAGAGGGCTTGCTGCTAGGATCTTACAACTTCCTGAAATACAAGACAGAGAAAAAGGAACTGCCTCCTGAGCTGAAAGGAATAACAATGATACTGTCTAGCCAGAGCAATGTTACTGACATAAGGAGGGCTGTTGAAAAGACGAAGTTAATATGCGAGAACGTGAATTTCATAAGAAACCTTGTCAATGAAAACAGCAAAGACAAGAATGCATTGCTTATTGAAGGCATGGCCAGAAAGATTGCAAGGACACACAGAATAAGGATTGGAGTTATAACTGAGAGGGAGATGAAAAGGCTTGGGATGAATTTAATGCTTGCTGTCAATTCTGGAGCCAGAAAACCAACCAGGCTTATTATAATGTCATACTTTGGGAAGCCAAATTCAAAAGAAAAGTATGTTGTTGTTGGAAAGGGGGTAATATTTGATTCCGGGGGGTTGAATTTAAAGCTAACTGGTAACATGGAGAACATGAAGAGTGACATGGCTGGAGCTGCCACTGTGCTAGGGTTGGTAAAGGTTATAGCTGAGCTGAGGATGAAAATAAACATTGTTGCAATGATGCCTTTGTGCGAAAACATGATAGGGTCCAACTCTTACAAGCCAGGAGATGTTTTTGTGGCTTACAACAAGAAGAGTGTTGAGATAACAAACACTGATGCAGAGGGAAGATTGATACTTGCAGATGCATTGGCTTATGCTGTTGACAGGGTAAAGCCGAAGCTGATGATAGATTTGGCTACACTAACTGGAGCATGCATAGTTGCACTGGGGAATTCCATAGCAGGATTGATGGGAAACAATGAGGATTATGTGGAAAAGCTAAAGCAATCAAGCAAGGAAACAGGAGAGATGGTATGGGAACTGCCATTGAATGATGATTTCAAAGAACTATCAAAGAGCCAGATAGCTGACATTGCAAATTCAAGCAGGTCAAAGGGAACAGCAGGAGCAATAGAAGGAGGCATGTTCCTGAAAAATTTCGTTGGCAAAACACCTTGGATGCATTTGGACATTGCAGGACCTGCTTACATGGCCGAGGCAGATTTTAATTACATGGTTAAGGGCGGGACAGGCTTCGGGTTAAGACTGCTAGTTGATTTCTTCGAGAAGATTTGATTTTTATATCTTAGGTGGCTTTTTTAGAAGTATGCTTAATAGCCTTATGGTTGTGATTATGTCATTGACATTTGCTATTCCGACTGTGCTGTGAATATTCCTTACTGGAACTGAGATCGTTGTTGACGGTATGCCTCCTTTTGCGAGCATTATGCTTGCTGCATCTGTTGAACCTGAATCTTCCACTTCAAGCTGCAATGGTATCTTGTTGAGCTTTGCTATTTTTTTAAGCCAGTTGTCCAATGCCCTGTTGCCTAGCATTTGTGCGTCCTTTATTGTTATGTAAGGGCCGTTGCCTATTACCTGTTTGCCTATGATGCTTGAGTCCTTTGCATTTGTAACATCTATTGCTATTCCCCAATCCGGAGCTATATTGTATGCTGCTGTCTTTGCTCCATACAAGCCCATTTCTTCCTGGACTGTAAATACATAGTAGATGTCTACATTGCTTCTTGATTTGCTTAGCTTCTTGGCAAGCTCTATTAAGATGTAGCATCCTGCCCTGTCATCAAGTGCCTTGCCTGATATTATGCTGCCATCGCCTATATATCTTGCGTGATGCGATGGAACTATATAATTGCCTATTTCAACGCCGATTTTATTAAGTGCTTTTTTATTCAGTCCTGTGTCGACATACAATTCATCTACCTTTGGAATTTCCTTTATAGGATGGTCTTCATGAAGTTCCGGGCATGAAATTACACCATTACATATTGCCTTATTATTATCGCTAACTATTGAGACTTGCTGGCCAACTATTGTTATCGGCTCTATGCCCCCAATAATGCTTACCCTGATGAAGCCATTGTCTTCTATTTTCTTTGCCATCAAGCCAATTTCGTCCATGTGGGATGCGAGCATTATCTTTTGGCCTCTGCCTTTTTTATGCGCAACGAGATTGCCGAACTTGTCGATGCTGACCTCATCAACATATTTTTTTATTTCTGACCTGATTATGTTTCTTACCAATTCCTCATCACCGCTAGGCCCGAGAGTGTCCATTAACTTGAATAGCAGATCAACCATTTTTTTTAAGTTTTACAGAACGGTATTTGCCTCCTTTTTTGTATGACTTGTATTTCATCTTCTTTTTCCTGTCA
>JAGVXQ010000033.1 GCA_018303705.1 Candidatus Woesearchaeota archaeon | reverse complement strand
AGAAAGATTGGCGTTACTGTACTGGACAATGACAGGGCTCCTGTCTTCGAGCCAATAGGCGCTGCTGTGCTGAAGGAAGACCAGCGCGTTACTTTTTTCCTGAACGCTTCTGATCCTGACGGTGATTTTGTCACGTTTTCCATACTGAACGGCAGTGCAGGAGCTGAGGTGGAAGGCAACAAATTCACATGGATTCCAGGGTATAACGCAGTGCAGAAGGAAACGCTTTCTGACAGGATTGCCGCCAACTACCACGTGCTTAAGAAGGATTTTGTATTTGTGCTTGAGGCGACCGGAAAAAGAAGCTCTTCATTGATGGATGTCGTATTTACAGTGGAGGACGTCAATCAGGCGCCGGTAATTGAGCCAATAGAACCTGTTGTTGTGGATGAAAACAGCACAGTTGCATTTACTCCTGTTGCTTACGACCCTGACAATGACACTGTCAGCTTATCTTATTCAGGCTGGAAGGGCAGCCCGATGTTCCCGACATCTTTTTCAGATTCCGGGAACCATACAATAACGATAACAGCTTCAGACGGCTTCCTGTTCGAGACAAGGGATGTGGTTGTTGTTGTGAACAATGTAAATCGCGCGCCTTCAATGGGCAGATTAGGGCATTATTACGCTGACGAAAATGAGCCTTTAATGGTTCAGTTGGCAGCCACTGATCCTGACAGAAGCCTTGACATCAATGCAACCATTACTGTTACAGACGGCTCACTTGAAGACAGCAGAACAGCCTTGTTCACTGTCGCTCACGTGAACAGGGCTCCTGAAATCACTTATTTTTCACCTGCTTATCCCAGCATAAAAGTGCCTAGAAATGCGCCTGTGCTTTTTGAGGTCATTGTGGATGACAAGGACATGGATAAGCTAGCATACACATGGAACTTCGGCTTTTTGCAGAGCTATGACGGCAAGGCAGCCAACCAGCACACTTTTGTCGAGCCTGGCCAGAAGAAGGTCAAGGTAACTGTAAGCGACGGAAAAGAGGAAGCTGAGCAGATATGGAATGTGAGAGTGACATAGAGATTCTTTTTCAATGATCTCTTCTGCAGCTTTTATAACGGCGCAAAGCTTATATACGGTTTTTCTTTTTACGCTTTCATGCCTAAAACGCTTAAAATTACAGAAATTGCCAGCGACCCTTCCATGAACATTGTGATGGACACATTGGCTCTTGGAAAGCAGGCGCTTGTTTTTGTGAATACAAAGAGGAGCGCAGAGAAGGTTGCCGAGGACATAAGCAAAAAAATAAAGGAAGAAAATAATGAGCTGGACAAGCTGGCTGAAGAGGCTGGGAAGGCTGTCTCAAGGCCGACAAAGCAGTGCGAACGCTTGGCTTTATGCCTGAAAAAGGGAATTGCGTTCCATCATGCAGGATTGGCTCACAAGCAGAAATCGCTTGTCGAGGAGCATTTTCGCAAGGGTTCTATTAAAATCATATGCGCAACTCCTACGCTTGCATTCGGCCTGGATCTGCCGGCTTACCGCGTCATTGTCCGTGACCTGCACAGGTACAGCCAGCATGGATTGGCATGGATACCGATCCTCGAGGTCCACCAGATGTTCGGCAGGGCAGGAAGGCCGTCTTTTGACAATGAAGGCCAGGCCCTTTGTATAGCAGCAACGCCTGTAGAGAAAGAGAAGATTACAGAGCGCTATCTCAAAGGGCTGCCTGAGGATATTTTCTCAAAGCTGGCTGTTGAGCCTGTTTTAAGGACTTACTTATTGTCGCTTATCTCTTCAGGCTTTGTCTCTACGCACGAGCAGGCAGTGTCTTTTTTCGGGAAAACCTTCTGGGCGCACCAGTATAAGGACATGGAAAAGCTTGAGGGCATCATAGACAAAATGCTTTCCTTGCTTGAGGAATGGGAATTCATCATGGGGCCTTCAGATGATTTCCAATCTGCGGATTCCCTTGATGATGCAAAGTACCAGCCGACTGCGCTCGGAAAAAGGGTGTCTGAGCTGTACATAGACCCTTACACTGCGCATTTCATGCTTTCCAGGCTGCAGGAGGCGTCTTCCAAGAAGATTGAATTGTTTGCGCTGCTTCACGTCATTTCCAGGACGCTTGAGCTCAGGCCATTATTGCGTGCACGGACAAAGGATTTTGACAAGATCCAGGAGTATCTTCTCCGCTACGGCAATTCCCTCTTTGAAGAGGAGCCTTCCATGTACGACCCTGAATACGAGGAATACATGGATTCTGTGAAAACATCCATCATGTTTGATGAATGGATACATGAGAAAGGTGAGGATTACCTTCTGGAGACGTACAACATAAGGCCAGGGGAGCTGAATGCCAAGATGGACGTTGCTGACTGGCTGCTGTACTCCATGAGCGAGCTTGTGAGGTTCCAGCATTACCCTGCAATGCTTAAGGAGATTCTAAAGCTTCGCTTCCGCTTGAGGTATGGGGTGCAGGAAGAATTGCTGCCTCTTGTCCGTCTTGAGAACATCGGGCGCATAAGGGCGCGAAAACTGTATTCCAACGGATTGAAGGATCTGGCTGCTGTCCGTAAGGCTGACATAACGAAGCTTACTCAGCTGCTTGGGAAGAATATCGCCCTTAACATCAAGAAACAGGTTGACGGCGAAATCAAAGAGGTTGTCCCGGGAAAGCGGAAGGGGCAGATTAGCCTGGAGGATTATTAGAAAAACTTTTTTCCGCACTTTCCCTGATTTTAAGGCTGAATCAGCCATGCATTATTTCCGGGATTTGGCAAAAACAAAATGCTTATAAACGTCGGGAGCCTTACAGGACAAATATGGCACTTGACGCAAAGCAGATTCTGATCGGAATAGCAGCCCTGCTTGCGCTGTTCTGGCTGTTCCGCAGCTTCCTGAAAGAGAAGGAAGAGGCTGTTCCCTATTCAGATGTCCTTACGAACGAGAATTACAAAGTGAAAGGGCAGTGGGATAAGTAGTTCTTAGAGAGTGGTTTAGGCAAGGGTAGATTGGCAGAAGTTTTAAGGTTACCGCAAATCTGAGAGGTACTGCAATTGCTAGATTTTACAATATACATTTATATACAAATAGTTCAATTCTTACAAGGATGGACGAGAAACAAACTCGAGAAGAGTTAATAGATAAACAGTTAAAATCTGCTGGCTGGATTCAGAAATATGTTAAAGCGGAAGTTAATTCAATTAGGTCTAATTTCAAAAATAAGGAATATGTCCTTTCAGAAGGCCTTGATGATAAATCCGGAAGATTTATTGATTATTTACTGCTGGCCGAAGATAATAGCCCTATTGCCGCTATTGGTCCTTTAGCTTTAATTGAAGCAAAAAAAGATACTGTTTCCATAGATAGGGGAAGAGCACAGGCTAGGACTTATGTTAAAGACATTGAAACACAAACTGGAGAGAAAATTCCAATTCTTCTAACTAATGGAAATAAATGGCTATTAATTGACCAAGATGGCATTGAAAGGCCTGTTAGTGGCCCATTTTCTCAAGCGGATTTGAAAAGAAGGTCGGAGCTATATCGTAAAAGAAGAGACCCAACTAAAATTAATATTGGGAAAATTGTGGATAGGCCAAAAAGTATCCTTATTGTTAAACAGATGATGGAACATATTCATAACTGGCATAAATCTGCTCTTATCTCTATGGCAACCGGTACAGGAAAGACAAGGGTAGCTATGGCTATGATTGATGTACTTTTAAGAGCCAACATCGTTAGAAATGTTCTTTTTATTGCAGATAGAATTGCATTAACCAATCAGGCAAAGTCTGCTGGCTTCAAGGAATTTTTTGGTGGTGAAGTGGTGGTAGATTTAAGAGATAATCCTAAAAGTTTCCCGAATGGATTGTATGTTTCAACAGTTCAAACTTTAAGAAGTGGAAAAGGAAAAAAATTATTTGAGAGATTTAGTCCTGGTTTTTTTGATTTGATCCTATTCGATGAAGCCCATAGGTCATATTATGATCCAAATAGGCTAGTTCATAAATATTTTGATGCAATCAAAATAGGTCTTACAGCAACGCCTTCAAGCGCTGAAAGTAGAAATACTTTTGAGTTATTTGGGTGTGATGGAAATAAAGCTACTGTGGAATATAGTTACGATGAAGCTATTAGAGATGGAGTTCTTGTTCCTTACACTGCTGAGATAATCGATACTAAAGTGCTTTCTTTGGGAATTGAAGGGGCAGAATTAACAAAACAGCTTCAAGATCAATTAAGAAAGCAAGAAGAAGACCCAAAATATACCCTTCTTCCTGGCTCATCTTTTGCTAAGGTTTTCATGGATGATAAAACAAATGAATTGGTCATTAGGGAGTTTATGGGCAGATGTTACAAATCCGATGAAGGAAAGCCAGCTAAAACCATATTTTTCTGCGCTACCGTATCGCATGCAAAGCATATCAAGAGAATATTTAACAAGCTATTTCCTGCATTAAGTAATGACGTTCAGATAATCGTTTCTGAGATATATAGGTATACAGATGAAATATCACGATTTAAACTGGATTCTGAGCCAAGAATTGCCCTCTCTGTAGGTGTTTTGGATACTGGAATAGATATTCCGGAAGTATGCAATTTGGTTTTTGTTAAACCTGTATTCTCAGGAATTAGATTCTGGCAGATGCTAGGAAGAGGAACTAGAAACTTAAGAGCATGCAAATATAAAGAATGGTTGTCAAATAGGGAAAAAAATGATTTCTTGATATTGGACTTTACTATTGGGGGGCATTCAAACGTAAAATATCACCATCTTAGGGAAGCAAAGGAAAGAAAAGCAGGAACTGATACCTTAACCAAGATTTTTTTAAATAGGGTAGAATTATTGAAGAAAAAGATGAATGATAAACAAAAATCATTTGTTGAGAATAAGATTATAGAAGAAGTTGATTCGCTGGATAAAGACTCTTTTATTGTCAGGGAAAAGCTTCCACTAATCAAAAAAGTAGTTTCTCGCAAGTTCGATTTAAAGGAGTATATTAATGAGTTAAGAAATGAGATTGCTCCATTGATTTCATTAAATCCTGGAAAGAATCCATCGGTTTCAGCATTTATATTACAGGTTGAAAAATTGTTCAAGTATATTTTGGATGAGGATGGCGATAAGATACTAGAAGTACGAGAATATGTTAAAGAAAAGATGGAGAACATTTTGCAAAAGGATAATTTAGAAGCTGTTCAGGAGAAAAGAGAAGATATTTTGAAGGTTTTCCAAGAAATATTCTGGGACGAATTATCATTTGATGATATAGAATTTATTATTAAGGAACTTGCTCCACTGATGGTCTATTATGAAAAAAATCCTAAAAGAATGCTTCAAGTAGATGCTCCTGATATGCTGATTAGGGAAGAAATTGCACAATACAAAGTCAAAGAAGATGAAGAACTAACACACTTCTTGGAGACAAACCATTTGGTTAAGAAGATAAAAGACGGAGAAGGTGTAACACCGATAGAACTTCTTAAACTTGAAGAGCAATTGAGGGCATTAAGACCAGCAATAACTATAGAGAATGTACAAAGAATCCAAAAAATTGATTTCTTATTATTTTTAAGAAAAATTCTTGGCTTAAAGCAGGAATACGACCCTCAAATTTTGATAGAAAGAGAATTTGACAAGCACATCATTGAAAAAAACCAGCATTATACCTCAGAACAGATTAAATTCTTGCAAATTTTGAAGAAAGTATTTGCCCGAACAAAACATATTGAATTAAAAGACTTCACAGTTCCGCCTCTCTCAAATGAAAGGCCATTGGATAAGTTTCAAACGTCTGAATTGCAGAGGATAGTTGTCGAGTGTAATAAGATAAAGATGAGATAATATGGAAAAAATCAATGTTGAGAATATTAAAATTGAAAGGCTAAATGAGAAACATGATATTACAGATTTTCAATCTTATGAGTAGGAATTGGTAGATTTCCTAGTAGAAGATGCTTTGGAGAATCAGAAGAACAGAATTTCAGTAACCTATCTCATATTTTTGGAATCGGAGAATTAGTTGGATATGTTACATTATTGAATGATAGAATAAACTTGGAAGGAGATTTAAACAACAGAATTCCACTCATCTGGGATGAGTGGAGTACAGTGGAATCTGTGTGCTCAAGAACCGCTGGTAGTGGAATTCTGAGTGTCAAGAACCACTTGATGTGTCGCTACACACAACATGCCACCCGTCTACGACGGGTGGTTTTTGACTAAAGTTTATAATAACGGACATGCTTACTTGTCAATACTGAGCCGTCATCCTTTTTGGCACGACTTGCTCATGTATACTAGTCTACTCTAGTGATATATAAACATTTTGTCTTAAGTTAATAATGTAAAATAATAGGTTAACCAAAGGTAAACCTAGAATAACAAACTTTATATATCCCTTTCCGTTTCTCTACATATATGGCAAATAAACCCCTAAGAGTCCAAGAGAATAAAGTTGTAATGGCAAAACTTCCTCGCGAAGATTTCATTAAATTACAGAAGCATTGCTCTATCAAGAATGAATCTGTTAATTCTGTTGTCAGAAAAGCGGTTATGGCTGAAATTGACTCCCCTGTTCCGCACATGCTTGCAGGAAAGAATTTATTTGTTTACAATCGCTATAAAGATAATTTTAGCTGGAGAGTTATTTTAGATAATGGCTTAAGGGTGGATATTGAAGACGATTTGCCTGCTGAATCTGTTTCACAATTGTTAGATTCACTTAAACAAGCTGTTGATGAAAGAGAAACCTACATCAAAAAAGAAAGCAACGGTGTCCCAATACCAAGCAAATTAGTGAGGAAGGGAATATGACAGAATCTAACGATTGGTTTTTAGAAGATAAGGCTTTAGATGTAGGAACACCTAAAGATATTGATGAAAATAAGTTAAATGAATTAATAAAATTTATGCGTGAAAATAGAGTAAGACCATCAAAATTTTTTGTTGTGGGAAAAAAACAGTGGTTAAGAGTATATGGAAGAACAGTTAGCCATGGGTTTCATCGTGATGAATTCGAAGAGATAGTACCTCCAAGATTAGAAAGGGGAGAGATACTAGACTCTTTTGCTAAATTAGAGTTTATAATTAATGAAATAATCCAAGCTGTTATATTAAAAAATGACCTTACAATTAGTGGATTGCTATTAGAATCCCTAATTTCAAAAATTGACTTAAACCAAAAAATACGAATTCTTAGGGACGAATGGAAAATAATTAGTGATGATACTTATCAAATGTTAATGAAATTAAAAAATATAAGAAACATTTTAGCTCATAGCTGGGAATTTGACAATGCCACTTATGGTAAGAATAACACTCTGGAAACAAATTTTGGTCAATTCCAGCAAGATCTAAAAGAAGTTTGGAAACGGCTTATTATAACTTATGAAAATGTCCAGCC
>JAGVXQ010000023.1 GCA_018303705.1 Candidatus Woesearchaeota archaeon | reverse complement strand
CAAGCCATGCATACAAATTTAATACTGACTTAGGCAACGCATATTAACTGTTTTTATAATATTATATTGTGTACTCTTTCTTAAGAAGCAAAGCATCTTGTTCTATGTTGGGGCTTTCTGATATGACTATGCCTCTTATTTTAAAGTCCTTGAATGCTTTTAAAAGATCTTTGTAATTCATGTCAGAATCTTTTAGGTTAAGGTGGTTTCTCTCACCTTTTTCGTTGTAGTTTATGCCTGCCAAGTGAATGTGCATATTGTTCAATGCATCTCTCCCAAGAGATTTTTCAATTTCTGCAAGAACGGAGCTGAATTCAGCATAAGAATTGTACTTGCCATTGTACCTGGCATGAAGATGTGCAAAATCTATGCAAGGCATAACATTTTCAATATCCTGGGATAACTTAATCAATTCCTTTAGATCACCGAATTGCGTCGGCTTCCCTGTAAGCTCTGGCCTTATTATAATGTTAATATCCCTTGCCTTAAGCATCTTTTCAATCTCTTTAAGGCCGCCTTTTATTTTATTGTAAACCTTTTCCTTCTCAATGCCCTGGTAAAACCCTGCATGAAATGCAGTGCTATATGCCCCACATAAATGGGCAATTTTTGCTGAATCCACGATGTAATTTATGCTTGCATAATATTTCTTTTTATCACTAGAATTTAAATTAATCCAATATGGTGCGTGATTTGTAAGTACAACACCATTTTCTTTTGAGACTTTCTTTATTTCTGGTGCTTTTTCTTCCTTAATATTCACACCCCTAACAAATTCCAACTCAAATGCGCCTAATCCTAATTTTTTAACATCTTTAATGCCGTCTATCGTTGAGCCTGTTGTTACACAAGGTATACCTGCAGTGCCAAAAAGAAGAGCATCCATGGTGTTTTCATGCTGTTTATATTTATAATATTAACTGGTTTTTGGCCATGGAACATGTCTTATGGCCTGGAAAAAATAGCATATTACTTTATAAAGAGGTAAATTGGGTTATATCATAGGCATATCCTGCTTAATTCGCTGGATTTGCACTAATAGAATCATTAAAGGAGAAGAAATGGCATTTGGAAACAGGTTTGGCGGTGGCGGCGGTCAGAGAAGAAGCTTTGACGGCCCAAGAGAGATGCACAAAACTGTCTGCTCTGATTGCGGCAAGGAATGTGAAGTTCCTTTTAAGCCAACAGAAGGCAAGGCAGTGTATTGCAAAGAGTGTTACCAAAAACACAAGAAATTTTAAGCAAAGTCGGCAATTATAAGTGGGATAGGCATATGCTTATTTCTCGACTTTATTTTTTAATTTTGAAGCTATATATTGACCATGTAAAAACTTTTAAACAACTGGTTCTTGTTTTACATGTTTCTTTTGAAGGGATATGATAAAATTCGCTCATTTGGCTGACTGCCATATTGGTGGCTGGAAAGAAGAGAGGATGACTAACATAGGCATAAAAGCATTTGAAGCCGCAATGAATGAGTGCATAAAAAGAAATGTTGACTTCATTCTAATAAGCGGGGATTTGTTCAACACTGCGCTGCCTGGCATAGACTACATAAAAGAAACTGCAAGGATCTTGAAAAACGCAAGGGATTCAGGAATAAGCATTTATACAATAGCAGGAAGCCATGACTATTCTGTTTCTGGGAAAACCATGCTTGATGTCCTTGAAAATGCTGGATTAATATGCAACGTAGCCAAATTTGATGAAAATGGGTTAAAATTCACAATAGACAAAAAAACCAATGCAAAGATATCTGGGTTGTACGGCAAAAAAGGGGGCCTTGAAAAATTTGAGTATGAAAACCTGAACAGGGATTATCTTGAAAATGAGCAGGGCTTCAAGATTTTCATGTTTCACTCAGGAATAAAGGAGTTCATGCCTCAAGAGATGAAAGATGTTGAGTCCCTAGACAATAATGCATTGCCTGCAAACTTCAATTATTATGCTGGCGGCCACATTCATTATGTCTTCCAGAAAAGAACCGATAACAGCCTGTTGATGTTCCCTGGAGCCTTGTTCCCGAACAATTTTAAGGAGCTTGAAGATTTCAAAAACGGTGGCTTTTACATAATAGACGAGAAGCTTAACCATGAATATGTCAGCGTAAAAGTAAAGGATGTTCTAAGCATATGCATAGACTCAAGCAGCAAGATGCCAGCAGAAATAACTGATGAAATTATTAAGCACAAGGACTATGCGAAAGACAAGATAGTCTTGATAAGGGTTGAAGGGGTTTTGAAGGAAGGAAAGCCAAGCGACATAGACTTCAAGAAGATTGTTTCATGCTTCGAAGATGCATATTGCGTAATAAAAAACACATCGAAGCTAAGCTCCCAGGAATTCAATGCAATTGAAGTAAAGGCAACCAACATAGCTGACATAGAAAAATCTGTTGTTGAGGAAAACATCGAAAGCGTTTCATTGTTCGGAGAATTCAACAGCAAGAAGGAATTCGTAGAAGAGCTCATGAATAACCTTGCTGTTGAAAAGCAAGATGGCGAGAAGAGCCATGATTTCGAGGAAAAGCTGGTGGGCAACCTTGAGAGGATTTTTTCAATAACATGATAATAAAAAAAATAAAGCTGCACAACATAAGAAGCTATGTAGACAGCGAAGTCCAATTCAAAGAAGGCACTACGCTTCTTGCTGGAGACGTTGGCAGCGGTAAAAGCTCTATATTGCTTGCAATGGAATTCGCACTTTTTGGCATAACAAAATCACTAAATGGAAGCACCTTGCTAAGAAACGGAGCCAATTCTGGACATGTGGAGATGCATTTTGAAGTAGGCGGAAACAATGTAGTTGTAATGAGAAGCCTTGTAAAGAGCAAAAGCATACTCCAAGACGAGGGCTATGTACAGATAAATGGCAGTCTTGAAAGGTGCACTGCACAGGAGCTTAAGCAAAGAATACTGGGGTTGCTTAACTATCCTATGGAACTGCTGATGAAGTCGAAAAACCTTGTTTACAGGTATACGGTTTACACTCCACAGGAAGAGATGAAAAAGATACTGCAGGAGGAAGATGAGCTAAGGATAGACACCATAAGGAAAATATTTGGCATAGACAAGTACAAAACAATAAATGACAATGCTGCAATATTCTCCAGTTACCTTAAGGACAAGGCGAAAAGCAACAATGCATACACATTAGACTTGGAATCAAAGAAGAAAGAGCTTGATGAGTACAAGGAGAATGAAGAAAAGCTGAAGAGTGAGCTTGGGCTTTTGCTGCCAAGAATCAATGAATTAAAATCAGCTGTTGCAGAGAAAAGAAAAAGGCTTGAGGATGCAGAGAAAGGGCTGAAAGAATTCAGCAAAGCAAAAGCAGAGCTGGAGATGAATTCTGCAAGGCTAAATTACCTTAACAATGAAAGAGCACAGGCAAAGAAAGAGCTTGATGACCTGAATGCAAAGATAAATTCATATGGCGAGATAAAAACAAATGAAAAACATGATTTTGATGCATTGCTTAACGTTGAGAAAAACAAGCTGGATGATTATGAAAAAAAACAGAAGGAATTTCTAGAGCAAATAAGCATGCTTAAGGCAAACATAGCCAGCTCAAACATCATCGTTGACAAAATAAGCAACATGGATTTCTGCCCATTGTGCAAGCAGAATGTTATGCCTGAGCACAAGCACAGGATGAAAACCGAAGAAGGCAGCAAGGCAAAGGAAATGCAGGAGAGGATTGAAGCAATTGCTGCATCGTCAGAGAACGAGAACAGAGCCATTAGAGAAATAAAAAATAAAATAGAGGAGACAAGAAAATTAAAGCATGAAGCAGAGCTAAACGGCTTAAGGCTGAAAAACCTGAATGAATTAATTGTGAGAAAAGAAGCACTTGATGCTAAAAGCATGAAAATTGTGAATGAAATAATTTCTGCTGAAAATGCTGTTAACGAGCTTAACAATAAGGCAAAGGTTTTCGAAGGAGCCGAAACATACTATGCTGAATGCAAGAAAGAATTGGAGAAATACCAGCAGATACAGGTTGAGCTTGAGATAAAGCATAGCTCAGTAAACACCAGATTTTTAGACAACAAAAAGATAATGGAGATTCTTTCCAATGACATAGGACAAAAGTCATTGATAAGGGAAAAAACAAGAAATATCGAAGGCATAAGAAATTGGCTTGATAACATATTCGTTGGCATGGTTGATTCAATGGAAAAGAGTGTTATGTCAAAGGCACATGGTGATTTCAACAGCCTATTCAAGAAGTGGTTTAATGTCATAATGGGTGATGAAAACATATCATTGTCATTAAGCAAAGAGTTTAACCCTGTAATAGAGCAGAATGGGTATGATGTCGAGTATGAAAACATTTCTGGCGGGGAAAAAACTGCTGTTGCCCTGGCTTATAGATTAGCATTGAACCAGGCAATAAACAACCTTGCAGTGGACATAAAGACCAGTGATTTAATAATATTAGATGAGCCTACTGATGGCTTTTCAGATGAGCAGATAGAGAAGATAAAGAACATAATTGAGGAGCTGAAGATGAAGCAAGTAATAATAGTGAGCCATGAGCCCAAGATAGAAAGCTTTGTTGACAGTGTAATAAGAATAAGCAAAGAAAACCATGTTAGCTGTGCTTTATAATTATAAAACCCTAGGAAAAAGCCTCGCGAGAGACTTCTTCCTGGGGAAAAAGAGGTGATATCATTATGAATAGGTACTCCTATATAAACCTTTCGTTTTGTGCCTATTTTAAAGTGGTTACATTGCAACAAGAGATTTTTTAAAGGAATTATGGTTGTTTAATGGTATGAAACAGAAGGAACTGACCAAAGGGCTGAAAGAAGGCAGGATTTTTATATACCCTGGCAATGAGGCATATGAGATAATATGCAATTCAGAGGCAAGGGAAAGTGTCGAGAGGATTTTAGATGCCAAAATAGAGGGCATAACAGCATTAATAGCAAGTGACAAGAAATGGATATATGATAATTTTGAGGCCAAGAAAAGCTATGTTGAGAGGCTGCCTGGGCCGTTTACTTATGTATTGAAGGCAAAAAACAAGAACAAAATCCCAAAACACGCAATAAACGGAAATATTGCTGCCATAAGGATGCCTGAAAACCAGATAACAAAGGCTGTTGCAAAAGACAAGATAATATTGTTTTCCTGTATGTTAAAAAAGAAAGGAAAATTTCTGATAGACCCAAATGCATTGCCAAGGGAAGCAAAAAGATTAGCTGATTTTTTAATAGATGGCGGCATACTTAATTCCAAGCCTCATGCTGTAATAGACTTGAGAAGCAAGGTTGCAAGTTTAGTAAATTAAAAAATTAGGGGTTATTTAACATCAATTCCAATGAAATCATCAAGCCTTTCTGGCCTTATAAAAATCCTGTTAAGGCAATAAACTGCAATTGGGTTTCCACTTGCATCTCCAACCTTCAAAATGCTCAACGGTGAAGCAGTTCTGTCTTTCTCTGGCTGGCTGCATACAACCTCTGTATTGTATCCCCTTGATTGCCAATGCTTTATTTCGTAAGTGAAGTTAAAAGGCATCCCATAAGACAGCACAACAGCACGCCTGTTTCCATTTCTTAATGCCAAAACCTCAAGTCCTTCTATGTGCTTTGGAAGAATGGATTTCTTAAATCCCATTTCAGGATTCTCATAATCCTCCATAACATCTTTAAGAGAACAGATTTCGCCATTCAATCTTATGCTGATAAGATATTTGCTGTTCAATATGCAATTAAATGCCTCCAAAAGGCTTGTTCCATCTGTTATTGCATCAAAGTTTATAGTTGTTGTTTTCATTTTTTCCATGACTTGCAAACCCAGAAGATAGTTGAAAAATTTATAAGCCTTTTGAGTATCACTGATTCAAGATTAATATTAATAGGTGCATAGGAAATTTTATAAGGTAGCTGCATGTAGGTATTGCTGTTAAATCAGGTGTTACGCTCTTCCGATCTAAACAAGAGACAGAACACAAGCCTGTTGTTGCAAAAACAAACTGGGCATCTATACTTGGAGCATTGTCGGTAATATTGGCAATAGCATTGATAATATCTGTTGCAACAAACGGATTCTCAGGCAAAAGCAATAACATGCCTCCCAATGAAGCAAAAAAGAAGGTTGTTGATTACGTTAAGAATCTTGTTGCAGGACAAAGCGTTGACGTGCAATCAATAAATGACAACGGAGACTTATATTCCTTAAGGCTTGTAATTGATGGGAGGCCTTATGATTCTTACATGACAAAAGACGGATCATTGCTGTTTCCAAGCGCAGTAGAACTTAACAAAAAAATAGAGGGAACTGGCATTGAGCAAATGGCAGATGAAATAGAGAAAAGGGAAAAGCCTGTTTTAGAGATGTTCGTGATGTCAGAATGCCCATATGGAGTACAGGCAGAAGAGGCTTTCTTCCCTGTGCTTAATGCCATGAAAGGAACCTTTGACTTCAAGCTGCATTTCATAGCGAATGAAAATGGAGATGCATTTAGCAGTTTGCATGGCCAGAAAGAGGTTGACGAAGACATAAGGCAGGTGTGTGCAATGAAGTATTACCCTGATAAATATATTGACTACATAAGCTGCCAGAACAAGAATTATCTAGCAAGGATGGACATCTCCACCACATGGAATGAATGCATGAAAACAGCAAACATGAACATTGACAAAGTAAAAAAATGCTCAGAAGGCGATGAAGGCAAGGGCTTGCTGAAGGAAAATATAAAGGCAAGCAATGAGAAGAATATTGGCGGTTCTCCAACCATACTGATAAACAACAAACAGTATAGTGGGGCAAGAACGACACAGGCATTCCAGAAGTCATTGTGCAATGCATTTAGCAAAGCACCAAAGGAATGCGAAACAGCACCAACAGAAGCAAGCACCGAAGACCCGTCGCATATAGGTGGATGCGTGGAGCAGTGAATTACAAATTCCGAGGCAATCTTGTTATATACCTAAACAACTTTATTTTATATTGACTTTGATCTTGCAATATGATTCTTAAGAAAATTACTTCACTCCAAAAACAACCTTAACGTGCACAGACATACTTGTGTTCTGAGGCATGTAATTTACGCTGCCTTCTTGCTTACTTACAGAACTGGCCATATTTTGCATGGCGCCTATCGGGTTTGTAGGGTAGCATTGTTCTTGGCTAAAATCCTCTGATGCATTTATCACTTTTTTTACCTTAAGATTTAGCCCTGCAGCTATTGCGTTTGCCTTCTCCCTTGCATCCTTAGTTGCTGCCTCAAAGAGCTTATTTTTTAATTCCCTTTGTTTCTGAAGGGAGAGATAAAAATGAATGTGGTTCACAGAAGCGCCCCCTGAAACTGAAGCCTCCGTTATTTCTCCTATCTTGTCAAAGTTGCTTAGGTTAACTGACATACAATGCAAAGTCAAAAAGTATTTTTTCATTTTGCTTGTCTTCTGATCCAGCTCATTTGAATAGTAAGAGTAATAGGAAACAGTCTTCACTTCATCCTTTTTCAGGCCTTTTTGCATGATGGCCGACGTTATAGACTTTGTAAGTTCCACGTTCTTTTTTGTGATTCTATTGCTGTGTTTTCCTTACTCTCAGCAGAAAAAGTAATGACAACCCTATCAGGCTTTTCTGATGCATCTGCGCTACCGCCAACTAATATCATATCACTTAAAACACCATTACTGGCCATTAAACCCATATTTTGCATTGCATGCCTATTTATGATAACAGCATAACAACACTGACTTAAATAATTTATGTTTTTGATTGATGCATAAACGAATTTACAACAATGGATTTAAGTGCAATGTAATAGTCTGCAATTGTTTAAAGATAAGTA
>JAGVXQ010000022.1 GCA_018303705.1 Candidatus Woesearchaeota archaeon | reverse complement strand
AGTTGAGGCAGCCTGTGCACCTTGTCTTGTGGTACTTTCCTTCCAATGGGTTGAATTTTATGTTCAGTGTAAATTTCCTGTTGTTTTCCCTCTTGATTGCTTTTTCTATCTCATCAAATGTTATTTCTTTGACTTGAAGGGTGTTGAATTCGCGCCCCATTTTATTAGGCCATGGGGAATGTGAGTCACTGTTAGATATAAATGTAAGATTATGCAGTTCTGAAACCCTATCAGTCATGTTGGTGTCTGCGCTTAGGCCAAGTTCAAGAAAATGTATGTTTTTCCAATGAGCGCCATAGCATTGCTTGTATGAATTGTACTTGGAAAACAAGCCAAAGTAAGGCGTCCATACATGAGATGGGCCGATTAAGCAACCTGCCTTAATGCATAGCTCTGCTATCTCTTCGCCATTCAAATGAATAGTTGGCCTTCCATCTGCATCAATATCTTTTGATTTTGGAATGAATGCTTCTCTTATTTCATTAACCTTGGAAAGGCTTGGGAACAATATTATATGGTGGACCCTGTTTGCATCATTAATCTCTGTTTGCAATATGAATCTTGTATTGTTCTTGTGCTCGAGAATGCCTTCATCAATAATTTTTAGCTGATCTGCTATGATCTTTTGCCATTTTGAGTTTAGAATGTCACCAGTTCCAACCAAATCAAGGCCCTTCAATGGAGCTTGGGCTGCTATCTTGTCTGGGACCATGTTCTTGCTTACTGCACGAGAATAAAGGCCATGGATGTGAAAATCAGCGTTGCATTTTATGTAGTCTGGCATGTTTTATGCTCACTTAATATCGAGCCTACATAACATATAAATAGGTTTCTAGTGCTCTGATAGTGAAGCTCCCATCGCCCGCATAGCTTACTTCGCAGCAAGCTGATGGTGTATTTACCCAAAAGGAAATAATGTTCTGGCAAAGATTATTGGTTCTTGTAGATTCTACTTCTATGATCTAAAACCTGAATAAATACAATTTTTCTAGAATTATCAACATCAACTAATGCTCTATAATCACCTATTCTAAATTTGAAGCAATCTTCACCTTCATAATGTTCTAAATACCTAAAAGGATTTTCTTTCAACAATTCTAAGCGTTTGTATATTCTATCACTGATAGATTTATCGCATTTTTCAATGAATTTAATTACATTTGGATGTAATTTAACTAAATAAGTCATTATAAATCAATATATTCTGTTTCTGGTGTATTCCTTGCTTCATTTAATGCCTTTTTTGCATAATCACTTATATCAAAATCTTCGCCTAGAATCCCTTTGATATAATCCAAATCCTTTCTTATTCCTACCAATTCTTCATGTATTGTTTCTATTGATGTTGCCATGTTAAATAATTCTTCATCAAAGTTTATAAATTTTGCTACTTTGCCATGCTTATATGGTGTCCGAAAATCTTGCGGAATTTTTGCAAGCCTTGGAGTTTTCATAGCAAGCTATGGGATATTCACCCCAACTGGAATAAAGGTTTGTTTAGCTTTAAGTTTGTTTGAAATAATAAGAAAATTTTTAAGAATCAGAAGTCTGTGCTCTCGACAGTGAATGTTTTTGAAACAGAATCCTTAAATGTGTAATCAAGCTTTATTTCAACAGGCTTCTTGAAAGCTATGTCCTGGGATATTGAAGAGGCTTCACATCTTACAGTGCGTTTTCCGCTAAGAAGCTTTACTGTACCTTTTGTTTTTCCGCCAGCAATGTTGCAACTCAAGCTTGCTCCGGATCCACGAAAATGGACATCTATGTTAACCCTGTCAAGCTTGTCATCATCGACTCCGCATTTGTCACTAAATGTTCCTGATTCAAAGACATCTCCGCTGCCATCCTTTATAATATCGAATGTAAACAATACCTTGTCATTGCCCTTTGGCCTCTGCATGACATTTGCTATCTTGACAGGAGCTCCGCTGTTTGAGGCATCAACGTTTTCATCAGTTAACTCGCATATGTCATTTGTGTTGCGCTCATTAGGCTGCTTCTTCAGGCATAATTCTGCTATAGCAAGAGTGCCATATTCGTAGCAGACATCAGCGCGAACTTCAACATCAAGGTCTGCTGGAAGCTGCTCCTTGTACTTTAGCTTTTGAAACAGAACTTCTCCTTCCTCCCCTTCTATGTCCCTGTCTCGAAGCCTTTGCTTGCCTGCAAGAGAATCCTCGTTCTTTGCTGAAAGGCTTGACAATGAAAATACATCCTTTTCTATGCCATTCAATGTAACTATTACATCATTTGCTTCTATGTCTTCCTCGCCAGCATTCTTCAGGTTTATTCCGATGTCAAACTCATCCTGGTTGTTGTCAGACACTACAGCCGGAGGCTCATCCTTTATGAATGAGATCTTTAATCCTTCGCTGCCACCTATGAAACGGCCTTTGGTTGCTTGAGAACTTGGCTTAGTGCATGCAACAACAAAAAGCAATAAGACTATTAAAAGCAGAATTGATGATATACTCTTTTTCATTGTTTGCCTCTTTTTAGGTTTTATAACTTAAGCCTTATTTATTAATTTTTTGGTATTTCAGCCCACGAAGACCCTCAGGTTCAATATGTCAAAGCTTGACCTTGGGACTATTTTTACCACATTGTCTCCGCGCCTTATGTAATCTGATATTACTCTAACATACTCTGGGGCTTGTGTGTTTATATTGATTTCGAACTCATTTATTGTTATTGATGCCTTTTTTCTTTTGGTGTTGTCAGCAAATGTAAGCTCAAGCACAACATTTGAGTTGTAGCATGTATTCTTGCAATCGTCGATGCATGGCTTGTAGCATTCATTGTTGCCTTCGCATTGAATTCCACAGCCTGACTCACAGTCAAGGTAGCATGAGCTAAATACATCCTTGTAAATCTCATTTGTTATTTCAAAATTGTATGCCGGGAATGTTTTCTCGCCCATTTCCATGTTTAGCTCAAGGCCTTGTATTTCATAATTGCCTTTGTCTGTCCTGAATTCAAGTACATTCGTGCCGGCTGACAAATCCCTTGTGCTTATCTCAAGCGTTCTCTTGCCTGCATCACAAACAACATAATCATCTGAAAGCAACTTGCGGTTAAACATTATTGACAATATGCCTTGGTCATTGCCCATGCAGTTAACATAATATTCAAGGCTTGCTTTTTCTATGTTGGACTTTTCCCTGCTGCTTATCTCGAATGTCCTTTTTGCAAGTGTATTCTCGTAAGTGTAAGATGACTTTACATATATCTCAGAAAGGCTGAACCTGTTCCACCACTTGCCTTTTGCACCTATGCGAAGTATGTTGTTTGCTTTCAAGATGCCTGTTGGCAATGTCAATGGCACATTATCTTGAGTTATCTGGCCTTCAAATATGGTGTTGCCATTAAGCTCAATAAACATCTCGCCTTTTGCTTCCTTTATGAAAAAGAAAAGGCTTGCAGAATCAAGGTTCTTGATGTTTTCTATGCTGAATGAGAGCTGCTTTGTTTCTTCTGAAAATAATGACTTTGAAACTGTCAACGAGGTTGCGATGTTTGTTATTGCATCTTCTTTGTTGGTGAAAAGCGAAACAGGGCTTATTTCCTTCTTTGCTGTGCCTTTCGTGAATGGATGCACCTCACCTGGAGAGGATGACAGTAGTGTTTGCTCGTAGCCATAATTTCCATAATTGGTGTAGTTTGAGCTAGTATCATTTTCTCCAAGAAGTGCCTCTCGCTCAGCAGGAGGTATTAAGACAATGTATATTATTATTGAAAGCATAATCAGAAGTATCAATGCTGCTATGTCCCCAGCTGGTTCTGATACTCCCCTTTTATTAGCCATATAAAATTCAATAAAGTATATTAATATATAAAAGTTGCTATCTCTCTATGAGGATTGTAAAATCTAACTTAAAGGGCAATGAGGTTGTTATAGCGATAACAAACCCCGAAGATTTCTGGTACCTTAGCCACATAATAGAGAAGGGAGATGCTGTGATTTCAAGGACGTTGAGAAAAATAAAGCTTGGATCTGGAGATGAAAGGCAACAGAGCATGGTAAAAAAATCTGTTGTTCTTGATGTCGAGGTTGAGAAGACAGAGGTTACAGAAAACAGCTTGAGAGTTTCTGGCAAGATACTGAATGATGTTGAGGAGATCAGAAAGGGGTCTTACCATACCTTAAGTTTGGAAATAAATTCTGTTGCAACAATAAAAAAGCAGAAATGGCTCAGGTTTCAGATTGACAAGATAAAGGAATCTGGGTTAAGGCAGCCAAGCATACTGATAGTTGCATTGGAAAGGGACAATGCTTCTTTTGCACTGATGAAAAAGTATGGGTTTGAACACCTGCTTGAAATGAATGGCGATGTTGAAAAGAAAATAATGAAAGAGAATGTAAAGAACAATTTCTATGCTGAAGTAATATGCAAAATAAAGGAATATGCTGAAAGATACAGCATACAAAAAATAGTGGTGGCTTCTCCTGCCTTCTGGAAGGATGATTTAGTTAAGGAAGTTAAAGACAAGGAGCTTGCAAAGAAGATAATAACTGCCACGTGCCATAATACTGGGAAAGAACGGATAAACGAAATAATAAACAGGGACGAGGTAAAAAAGATACTGAAAGAGGAAAGAATAGTGCAGGAAAACATGCTAGTTGAAGAGCTCATGAAAGAGATAGCTAAAAACAACCTTGCTGCTTATGGGATAAAGCAGGTTAAAGAGGCTGCAATTGCTGGAGCTGTAAAGGAATTGCTGGCAAGCGATGCAGCAATAAAGAGGTTCAAGGAAGAAAATAGGTACAATGAAATTGATGAAATAATGTCTTTGGTTGAGGGCTCATCTGGAAACGTGAATGTAATATCAACAGAGCATGATGCTGGAAAGAGGCTTAACGGGCTTGGGGGGATTGCTGCCATATTGAGGTATAAGATGAGCTATTCATAAAATTTACAAGCTGCCCATTGGGTGGGACTGCACCCGGTTGTTGGACACCAAGTTGGGCAACTATAATCCCCAACTAAGATTGAATGATAAAAAAGTGGCTGGAGTTGATAAGAATGAGTAAGAAATTATAAATTATTTATTTTTTGTTCAGCCATTACTTATACCCCTATGCCAACCTATATGACCAGATATTTTATTGTTTAAACTAATTATATAGCCACTAATACCAAAAGTTACAGTTAGATTTAGTATTATTAATGCTAAAATGATGTTTTCTATCTCCCAAGTCCCACCAAAAATAGCCCTAAGAATTTGTATAATTAATATTATAGCTAATATATATGCAACAATCTGACCGAATATAGCAATTAAATCCCATATATCTGACTTGGGCAAGATTAAATACCTAACCTTTTTATTAATAAAAATATAGATAAAACTATTATAATAAATAACACTATTAAAGTTATAACTAAAAATACAGGAATATCTCTTTTATTGCTTTTACTCAAATTACTGCCCTCTTTTTATAATTTCTAATGGATATGCATTGTTGCGTTGTCGGGACTTTTAACAAGGTTAATTGTGGTATAAATCGGTTGCTGGAGTAAAATCTAGAGGGTGTTAATCCTTTTTGATTGCAAAAATCAACGGAGAATAGCCCAGCCTATATTTTAGTTCTTCTAATGATTTTTCGAATCTTCTTCTTGAAAATTTAATCTTCTTACAATATTTCGGATCAGCTATCATAAAAGAGTCGTCTTCGAAATTCTCTACTATGACATAATGAGGGTAGTGAATAATCATATCAATAGACCACAAATCTATTAACGTAATTATAAGATAACCTTCATCTAATAATTTAGTAAAATCGTGATTACCAACTAAGTTAAACTCTACCGGAATATTGCAATTTAATTTTGTATTTAACTGGGTGTATCCTTCAAGCATATATGGAGTCTCAACTATAACTTTTATTTTATACCCAGAGGAAGAAAGCTTTTTGAGATAAAAATGTTCATTAAATCCTGTTTCACTAGAAAAGGCTTTTGATGTTAATTGA
>JAGVXQ010000021.1 GCA_018303705.1 Candidatus Woesearchaeota archaeon | reverse complement strand
AGGGCCATGCACATTGCATTGTCCTCTAGAGAAGGAGAAAAGCTCCACGCTTCCGCGTTTATCTTCATTACATCCTCTTGCCCTTCTTTTACAATTGAATATTCCTCATTAGCCATGTTACCACTTTTTTAAGATTGCATAGTATTTAATACAAATCAATAGAACTATTTGTTCAATCACAATTAAATAACTTTCGTTAAGATGGAAACCCAGCAAGACCCTTCATACATGTTAAATGAAATAGTTAATAGGTTAAGATCCTTGGAAAGCAAGCAATCCCTTCTTACTGAAAAAACATTGATTATAAACAAGAATATGATTGATGAATACAGGGCCTTTGCAAGGCACATTAAGATTATGGATTCTGACCTCAGGGAACTAAAACTAGAGGTAAACCGGATAAAGGAAGTAATAAGGGAAATAGGTAAGGAAACAGAAAATTATGCAAGAAAAGATTCCGTCAGGGTTCTAGAAAAGTATATTAACCTGATAGACCCGATAAAATCAATAGCAGAATCTGATGTTAAAAGAATAGTTAACGAGGTGATCAATGCCGACAGGAAATGACCTTCCAATAGGCCTTGCACTTAAGTTTAGGCAGCAAGGCATGGCTAACCCGCAGATAATCTCTCAACTGGAAAGCCAGGGCTACAATCCCCAGCAGATAGCTGAATCCTTAAACCAGCTAGGCATAAAAAGCAGCATTGAAAAAGGCTCAGCATCCCAGTCAATGCAGCCATCCCTTCTTGATGAAGATATGCCAATTCCAACCCCCCCTCAGCAGGAATCGCAGCAATCAGTGCCTCAAAGCCGGATTGAGTATGTTCCATCCAGCATGGAATTCAGCAATGATCAAAGCGATATCCAGGCTTTAATAGAATCAATAATCGAAGAAAGGATGCAAAAATATTCTGACAACCTAACAGAATTTGAGATATGGAAATCTCGGGTGAATGATGATATTATTTCAATAAAGCAAGAGATATTAAGGGTCAGCGGCAGGTTTGACAACATGCAGCAAGTCGTTATTGGCAGAGTGGATGAATACAGCAAGAGCGTTGGCGACGTTACATCTGAAATAAAGGCATTGGAAAAGGTATTCCAGAACATTGTAAACCCATTGACATCAAATATAAAGGAGCTTGCTTCCCTAACAAAGGAATTAAAGCAAAAATCCTAGTAATTCTTTCCTATCAATCTCACTGCCTGCGCAGCTATTACCAGTATCAATGCGGTAGTTAACAGCTTGGTAGAAAACAATATCCTTGCTATGTCATATGTTATTCCTTGTTTGGTTGCTTCCTGTCCTCCTAGCCCTTGCACAAAAGGCCCGTAAACCTGGCTTAGGACAAACCCAAAAATAAGCAGTATCACTATTACCAAAAGCCACGCAATGCTTGATTCATGGAAAACGCTTGATATGGTAGAGTCTTTAACGCCAACAAACAAGAACATCGTCACTATTACAATTATCAAAAAGAACAATATCACTATCCAGGGGGTTACAGAAACAACAACCTCGCTAACACCAGGTGTTATCATGAACAGCACAGCCATTATGAAAGCAACAGCCGAATGAACTTCTCTGGCAGATCCTAGTATCTTCGTCTTTACCTGTATTGCATACATCAGGAAAAATATGAATAGAAACACGAATACAGGCGCAAACTTCGGCAGCAAGCCAAGGTCTATTGGCGAAACCATATTTTATTCATTCCCCCTTCAGTTCCTTGCCCAAGCCAGTAAAGAACTTTCCTACGCTGCTCCCTTCTTTCTCTTTATCTTCCTTGGTGACAAGCCATATTATAATGACAAATATCGCAACAAATATTATCATGCTCTTTGTCCTTGAATCCAAATTCGTAAGCCAGCCTGGCAGCTGAAACCTATCTCCTATGTAATCAACACTAAGGCTCCATATTATTGCCAAAACTGAAAATATGCCTGCTACAGCCATAATATTATTCCCCCACCCCTTGTAATCCTCTTTCAAGAATACTGCAATAAGCAGAAGCAACATCAAGAATATTACTATGAACATCGATACGTTTGGCAAAAAGCTGTTAAGCAGCGCAACAAGCTTCTCATTCCTTACAACCAATATTCCTATTACTAAAGCAATCACAACATTGAAATTCTTGGCTTTGGGCCCGAGTATTTTTGATTTTTGCAACATTGCAAATACTATAGTGAAGATAAGCAAGAAAGGCAAAGCAATCTCGAATATGCCTAAATCTGCCATATAATCCATAAAGTCCCTTAAGTCAGTCATGATTTACCCGCCTCTTTTTCTCTTACAACCCAAAATAACGTCCCGATTATAGCTAATGTAAATATAACCGAGACTATAAAAGTGTTTTGCCAGTTGTCTCTTATGTAATCAAACACAGAATCAAGCCATCCGAATGAGTTTAAGAACACCACAAGCAAGCCAACAAATATCACTATTCCCATGAATCCCTTCCAGAACTTGCTGTTCTCGAAATTAAACTCTTTCTCTCCGGATGCATAAGAGCCAACTAAAAGCATGTATGCAACTATGATTATAAGCAATATTCCTACATAAGGCAATGATGTCTTTATTGCATCAACGACTTGGGGTATTGCGATAAAAAATAATGCTATCGTGAATGCAACCATTGAGTTTATGTTCGCCTTCGGCTTCTTCTTCTCATCAACACCCAAAATTCTTGTCTTCTCAAGTATCGCAAACACTATAGTAAACACAGTAAGAAAAGGCAATACTACATCAAAGAACCCAAACCTGTTTAAAAAATCTATTGCGTTGCCTAAAGGCGTACTAGCCATGTTATGAAGGATGTTAATTAACTAGTTTAAATATTTTGTTATTGCTCTTCCCTTGGCGCTTCCTCATAATTAGGTATTGCAGCCTTGCTTATTATAACAACATCTCCAATGGCTTTAACCATGTGGTGTGGCACTATTACTCCCTTGGCTCCGCCTAAAACCTTGCTCAAAAAAGAATTCTTCGTGGCCTTTACCTTCCACCCAAAAACCTTGTTCGCTGCTATTATGCTTTCCTCAACATCACCGAAATAATCACCTAAATCAGTAAAAACTCTCATATCATAAAGATCCGTAACATTCTTAACCTTCAGCATTCTGCTCACCCTCCTTTTAATCAATTATGCAATAGTAACTCTTTTAAAGTTTATAAATATTTCTGTGATTAAATGCAAAATCACAAGAATTTGACCATTATAGGCACCTCGCACATAGCCAGGGAAAGCATCCTTCTTGTAAGAAACAAGATAAACGAACTCAAGCCGGACGTAGTGGCACTTGAGCTTGACCAGTTAAGGTTCGAGACCCTTTTCTACAACAAGAAGAGAAAAACCAGGCTTAGCGACATACATTACATTGGCATTAAAGGGTTTCTCTTTAACCTCATAGGCGCTTACATAGAGAAAAAGCTAGGCGAAGTCGTTAATGTTACCCCTGGATCTGACATGAAAGCAGCAATAATCACAGCAAAAAGCAACAAGGCAGACATAGCCTTGATAGACCAGGACATAAGAATTACCCTAAAAGCCCTCTCAAGGGCATTTACACTGAGAGAAAAACTGCGATTTCTTGCAGAAATAATAAGAAACATATTCAAAAGAGAAAAAATAAGCATTGATTTGACAAAGGTTCCTGACAAGAATCTGATAAAAAAACTTACAGACAAATTCAAAAAAGACTATCCCTCTATATATAAGGTTTTAATCGATGACCGCAACAAGGTCATGGCAAAAAATTTATATAAGATTATGTCCACAAACAAGAGCATAATAGCAATAGTTGGTGCGGGCCATGAAGATGAAATCATGGAACTCATAAAAAAGATGTGATATCATGTTTAAGAAAAAAGAAATAAGCCATCTCGTAATCTCAATAGTAGTTCTTGGCTTTGCATTTGGTTTCAATGACAAGCAGCCAACATTCAACCTTGCAAACTGGACATTCAATTTCTTTAGGGCGTTCATTGCAGCCGCAATAACATTGTTGCTCTACGAGCTAGTGCATAAGTTCGTGGCTAGCCGTTATGGCTCAGAAACAGAATACGAGATATGGTCCATAAAGCGTTATTGGTTCACCCCATATGCTGCATTTCCAAAGAAGATATTCGGGAAATACACAATAAATTCAATACCTCTCGGCATAATCATCTCTTTATTTACAACATTGATCACAAACGGTCTATTTTACATAATACCATTGTCCTCATTCAAGGCAATAGAAAAAACCCATTTAAGGGTTGTATCCAAGTTCAAGCACCTAACCTACTTTGAGGAAGCAAAAATAGCATCTGCATCAATAATACTCCTGACAATAATGGCGATAATACTTACATCATTTGGAAAATCCTCAACATTTACCATGCTCTCGACAATGCTCTTCGTATTTGTCCTTTACTCCATGATACCTGTTTCAACCCTTGACGGCTCAAAAATATTCTTTGGTTCTCTTGCATTGTACCTCGCAGTCTTTGCATTCATAGTCCTCTCCTACCTTCTTGTTGACAAGTTCGGAGCGGTTTTTTCTATATTCCTTGCATTGCTTGGCTCTGCATTCGTTGTTTTGATATATCTGCATAAAAGTTAACCCTATCGTATAAAGCTAAGCACAGACTTCTGCAAAAGCCATATCACTGCTAAATAAGCAGCAATGCTAAAATTCCCTGTGAATATTGCATAAAAAAATATAGCCCCGCACACTATGTCTACTATGCTTGCAATGTTCCTTATGAAAACAAGCCCCTTGACAACCAAGTAGCCTGCAAACACAGTTCCATAGAAGTTTATCTTGAACTTCATAAGTATCATTGACAAAGCAGCCAAAAAATCCAAAATCCCCAGTAAGTAGATTATCATAGCCTTTTGTCTTTCACAACTATTATAAATCTTTTTTCCATCTTCATTGCATGGCTTCCCTCAAAAATTTCTCTCCAAGGCAGTACCAGCTCAGCATATTCAACTCATGCAAAGAAAAGAACAGTTTGGTGATACTTCCTACAGGCATAGGCAAGACAGGAATTGCCTTGCTTCTCGCAATTCATCGCTTGAACATCTTCCCTGAAAGCAAAATTCTCCTTTGCTCCCCTACGAAGCCATTATGCAAACAGCACACAGAAACATTCATTAACAGCACAGACATCAATGAAAATGAAATAATACTGTATACAGGAATGCTAAAGGCAAATGCTAGAAAGAGTATTTTCTCTGAAAAAAAAGTTATAATAGCAACGCCCCAGACCATTCAATCAGACCTGTCCAGCAACCGCATAAGCCTTGAAGATTTCTCACTGTTGGTAATAGATGAAGCACATAGGTCTAGAATGAAATATGCAAACACTTTGCTTGCAAAGACATACATTTCTTCGTCAAAGTACCCATTGATACTAGCCCTTACGGCCTCTCCAGGCAGCACAAAAGAAAAAATAAATGAAATCTGTGACAACTTATTCATAGAAAACGTTGAGATAAGGACAGAAAATGATGCTGACGTAAAGCCTTACTTGCAAAAAAAGACAATAGAGTATATTACAGTTGAACTCAGGGACGACCTTGATGCAGCAAGGAAAAACTTAAGGTCATTGTATAAAGAAAGCCTAAGTGGCCTGAGCAAGATAGGTTTTAACAAGCCTGTAAGCATAATAAGCAAGCGTGATTTGATAAGTTTGCAAAAGCAATTCCATAAGGAAATAAGCAAAAAAAATCCTTCTGCATTCTTTGCAATATCTTTGTTGGCAAGGTTGTTAAAGCTGATATACCTTATAGAGCTCATCGAAACTCAAAGCCTAAGGCCTGCAATAAAATTCATAAACAAGCTGAAATCAGAAAGCACCAAGGCTGCAAAATCTCTTGTTAAGCTCAGGGAAGTCATTTATGCAGAAGACATTATAAATGGCTTGCTGTCTCGCAATATGTTGCACCCGAAAATGGAAAAATTGAATGAAATAGTTTCAATGCAGTACTCAACAAGCCCAAATTCAAAAATGAT